>NZ_RAWT01000119.1:0-397 GCF_003612005.1 Pyramidobacter sp. CG50-2 | reverse complement strand
CACCGCAGGAAAAACCGAAGGTTGAAAATAATCATACTCTCATTCGAAGGATCCTTCCCAAGGGAACAACTTTCGACAATTTATCCCAAACTGATATCAACCTGATGATGTCTCATATAAACTCATACGGGAGGAAAAAATTTAACGGAAAATCTCCTGCAGAGATCTTTATCAACCTGTATGGCGAGGACGTATTGCATTTACTCGGACTCGAACTTATTCCGCCACAGGATATCTGCTTAAAGCGGACTCTTCTCGCCGGTAAATAACGGCTCCTTTTTAATTTCTTGATTGCATTAACTCTGAACTGAAAATTTTGCTTTCAGTTGAGGGTCACTTTTGTATGCTCTTTTTTCGGACAATTTCCTCGTAACAGCTTTTCATCCCCTTGAATTTG
>NZ_RAWT01000011.1:0-54675 GCF_003612005.1 Pyramidobacter sp. CG50-2 | reverse complement strand
TTTCAGTTGAGGGGCACTTTTGTATGCTCTTTTTTCGGACAATTTCCTCGTAACAGCTTTTCATCCCCTTGAATTTGCTCCGTTAGCGCAATCTTGATCGTTATTATGTGTTCGTAATGACTGCTTGCTGCTTTTGTCCTGTCAAAGTAAATGCAACCCCGTCGCATTTACTTTGACGAGGTTGCATTTACTCTGAAAATTTACCGACCGAATTTGCGGCTTTTCTCCCGGCAGGCCTGAAAGAAATCCTGAAGGAGCGCGCGGCATTCCTGTTCCATTACGCCGGGGACGACCTGCAGACGATGAAAAAGGCGCGTGTCGCGCGTTAAATCGTAGAGGGTGCCGCAGGCGCCGGCTTTCGGATCGGTACAGCCATAGACGAGACGCGAAACGCGCGCCTGAACGAGCGCCCCGGCGCACATGGGACAGGGTTCGAGCGTCACGTAGAGGGAACAGCCGCTCAGGTTCCAAGCGCCCAGATTTTGTGCGGCGTTTCGCAGAGCGACTATCTCGGCATGCGCGGTGGGGTCATGTTCAACCCGGCGCCGATTGCGCCCCCTGCCGACGATCTCTCCGCAAGGATCCACCACGAGCGCGCCCACGGGGATGTCGCCTTCGCGCGCCGCCTGAAGCCCCAGTTCGAGGGCAAGGTTCATGTATTCCTGATCGCGTGTGAGCATGAGAGGTCTCCGTTCGCACAATGCAAAACAGGGGAGCTCCTCACGAAGCTCCCCTGGCTCTTCTCCAAGATGGCGCGCCATGCAGGATTCGAACCCACGACCTCCTGGTCCGTAGCCAGACGCTCTATCCAGCTGAGCTAATGGCGCGCAAAAAAACACCGCACGACTGAGGGCCTAAACAAAAAACTGGCGCGCCATGCAGGATTCGAACCCACGACCTTCTGGTCCGTAGCCAGACGCTCTATCCAGCTGGGCTAATGGCGCGCATCGTTATTTTTAAGATGGCGGAGAGAGAGGGATTTGAACCCTCGAACCCGAAACCGGGTTACACACTTAGCAGGCGTGCGCCTTCGGCCACTCGGCCATCTCTCCGGCCTCAATCGAACAGGTCACATTCTAACGCGGCGGACCACTCCTGTCAAGCGGAAAATCGCCTCCTGTCGGAAAATGCCGAACTGAAGAAATCCTTTTCCTCCCGCTCAATCCGACCCGGTGCAAGCCGCTATGGATGGCTCCGTTTTCCGTTTTCTGCGGCAGGAGCGATTTTTGGCGGCGCCCTCTTTTTTCGCTTCATGGGCCTCCAGCCCTTCGAACCTGACGTCCGCCCGCCGATACAAGCGGCACCCCTGCGCGCGCAGGATCTTCCACAGCTGCTTCAGCACCGGCAGCGAAACGTTGTCGGCAACGCGCAGATTCGGCAAATACGCCTGCCAAAGGCACTCGCGATGACGGTCCATAAACTTGTCGGCCGCGTCGGGGACGCTGCCTGCGAAACGCACTTCGGCGCAGATCCGCTTCCTTGCATGCCACAGGTGGATAACCGCGGCTTTTTCGTCGCCCGCCTCGAAAACCGGAAGGCTGTTGTAATCGATAACGTTACCGGACGTCTTCTTCGCCGTCCCCTTTGCGCTCTTCCGGATCGGCTTCTTGGGATCGTTCTTATGGGCGAAATCGTGCAGCACCTGTATCCTTTCGGCGTCGGGCAACCTCTGCGCCGCGTCGTGAAGGATCTGGTACAGCCGGGCGGTCGTGCGGCAGTCGGCCTCGGCCCGATGAAAAGTCTGCGCGTCGATCACAAAATGCTCCGCCAGCGCTTTCAAGTTGTAATGTCCGGTCCCCAGCGCCGGAAAGAGCGCTTGAGCCCAGTAGAAAGTATCTACGTACACGTTTTCAAGTCGGGCGTGATAAAGCTCCTGACAAAAGTGATCGATAATGGGAAGATCGTTTTCCGCCACCGCATGCCCGACAATCACGCTATCGCCGATGAAATCGCGGAGCGAGCCGATCACCTCACGGGGAAGCGGCGCACGGCGCACCATGTCGGTGGTAATGCCGGTCAGATCGGAGACGTAACGAGACACCCGCGCCACCCGCGGGCGCACAAGGGAGCTGTACGCGTCAAGGCACTGCCCGTCAGGAGCGAAGCGGACCGCGGAAATTTCGATCGGACAAAACCGGACGTAGCCTTGAGATTCGACGTCGAGCACCACGTAGCCCTTCTCCGCCGGAAGAAAAATATCCGCCTCTCTGTTCATTTCCGCTCCCCCTCCCCCGTTCACAATTTATTATTCTATAACCGAAACGCCGTTCTGTGAACCGCTGTATGCGAGATTGCAGCAAAATTCAGAGCGATCTTATACCGGGCCTTGTAAAAAACGTTATAGTACCCCGACCGCGAGAGGCAGAATGAACGCCGCCGCCACCCACCGTACGGTCCATCGCAGGAGAACGCTCCTTTCAACGCAGAGGGCGCTATCCACAAAGGATGCTCGTCGAATGTATCTGCAAAAAAAATAGATCGAGCCTTCGCTATCGCAAAGAGCGAACCGTTCGCCTGCCGATTCCGCTCTTGAATGCCCGCATATGATAAAGAAGCAAACAAGAAAATAGCAGAAGGCCTCGCTATTCCGCGACGTTCGGAGGCCGGAAGTAGAGAGACGTTCATATTTCTGTGCTATATTGAAAAAGCTAACAGGCAACGCCCGATTGAACAAAATCGAGGTTTGAGGAGGAATGACAGGATGATTTTAGAAACGGAAAGACTGGTACTTCGTCCTTGGGAGGAAGCGGATGCAGAAGATTTATACAGTTATGCACGTCATCCTGAAGTTGGCCCGATAGCCGGATGGGCTGTTCATACGGACGTGGAAAACAGCAGAGAAATCATCCGCGGCATTCTGTCTGCGCCGGAGACTTATGCAGTGGTTCTAAAAGAAACCGGGCGTCCAGTTGGGAGTATTGGTTTAATGCTTGGCAAGGCCAGCAATATCGGTATTCCCGAAACAGAAGGCGAAATCGGCTGCTGGATCGGCGTTCCTTATTGGGGACGGGGGCTTATCCCGGAGGCGGTTCGAGAGCTTATGCGACATGGCTTTGAAGAACTGAATCTCGAAAGAATATGGTACGGGTATTTTGACGGAAACATAAAGTCAAAGCGGGTTCAGGAAAAGTGTGGATTTCATTACCATCACACAGCGGAAAATGTCCCATGTGCAATAGAGGGAATGCTTCGGACAGAGCACATAACATGCATATCGAAGGACGAATGGTTATCGGAGAGCTGAATCCCGTTTATCGAGGTGATACCATGGCTGATATTACGCTTATGCCGCTGACTTTGGATGACCGGGAGCAGTTTATACTGGACAATCAGGAAGTGTTCAACTGCGGTGCGCTAGAGGAATTCGGCCGCCAGGACGATCATTTCGAAGAAGAAGGAGAGATCATCTCCCGCGAGACAATTGAACGGGCCATTGATGGTGGCGAGGTTTATAGGATCATGCTGGGCGGTCGGAAGGTCGGCGGCATGGTGATCGCGGTGGACGGAAAACGCGGCGGTCTGGACCTGCTGTCCGTTTCGCCGCACCTCCACAGCGGGGGCATCGGTTATGCCGCGTGGTGCGCGGTGGAGCGGCGGCACCCGCAAGTGACCGTCGGGAGACCGTCACGCCCTCTTTCGAGAGACGAAATATCCATTTCTACGTCAACTGGTGCGGCTTCCATATCGTGGAGTTTTACAACAGCCATCATCTCGATCCCAACACCCCGGATTCGGAGGAAGAGATGGACGGGCAGTTTCCGGACGGGAGGTTTCGTTTTGAGAAGAGGATGTAAAAAGACACATCGGTATCATTATGGGAGGGGCAGTCATGAAAATAGAGATCGGAAAAGATTTTCCCCAGTATTTCAAGCCCTCGTATCCAGAGGAATTCGAACTGTTTTCACACTTTGAAACGACCGCGGGAATACCAACGGTTTTGTTTGCCATCACCACATGGAAGGGAAATGGAAAGCCGAATGTCTGCTTTCATTCGTGGAGCTGCTTTCACGGAGATAAGACCGCTTTTTTCGCCGTGATGGGGAATGTGTACCAGCACACGCATACCTATGCAAACATCCAAAGGGATCAATGCTTTTGCATCGATTTTCTGCCGATAAGCTCCTATGACAGATTGATAGATACCATTAACCACAATGACTTGGAAACGGATGAATTTGCCGTAGGAGATTTCACGCTTTCCCATGCGAAAACGATCCGCGCGCCGGTCATTCAAGAGGCATTCATAAATATGGAATGTACTTTGAAAAAAACGCGGAATTTAAGCGGTGCGGGGATCACCTCAATGATTGTCGGTCAGGTACAGCATATCTCCGTGGAAGAGGAATATGCGCAGGGCTATGAGCGACGATACGGCAGAGAGGGGTTTATGATGCTGATACCGGCGCCGCAAGATCTTATTACCGGGGCCGCCGGTCGATCCGCGATCGCCACTGTAAATATCGAGAAATGCGACTGACGGCACAGGAGCAGTCACCAGACAAGCCGGACCTCCAGGAGGTGCGTAGCTGTGAGGGATACGATCGCATACTGCGGGTTGGACTGCGAAAAGTGCAACGCATATCTTGCAGCACTCAATGACAATCAGGCGTTGCGTAAAAAAACGGCAAAAATCATGGGCCGAGTTGAATAATGCTCCCATTTTGCCTGAACATATCAACTGTCAAGGCTGCCGCGTTAAAGGGGTTAAAACACTACACAACTTTGTCGGCAGGGTGGACTTACCGGAGTGATGCTCCAACTCTCCGGCGTAGTGCGCAAGTGCCAGATGAGGGCGGCAAAAATTTTACGCTTCTATTACTCCTTTACCTCATATAACCTAATATTCCCGATTTGACGCAGAGACCAGCAGAAGGAATACAAAGACGCCAAAGACCATGTTGGAATTGAACGGTATTTTGGACTCTGCAAGCAGAAGAGATTTGTGCTGGGAGTGTTCCGCAACCAACTGACTTGCCGAGACGATACTGAGCTTTCTTGTCCTGTCTGTTACCACGATGAACGTTGACACATTGATAAAAGTTTTTCTCTTGAGAAGCTCCAGCCGCAGATTTTTGCTCTTATTTTCGACTTGGCGCCAAGGCGCAGGCTCATTCAGAGAACCTTCTGTACCTCTGACCGTTTGAGGGGCTTTTTATTGAGCTAATATCATACAAATTCCAGCTTAACAAATCATGTTATAATAAAGTATTTCAAATGAAAGGGGATAAGCGCGTGGAAAACGTCATCGCCGAACGTATCAAAAAAGCGAAGCTGACCAGAGCGCAAGTAAAGATCGCCGAATATATCATCGCCAATCCGGAACTCGCCGGCCGCAGCTCGTCGCTGGAAGTGGCTCGCGCTGCCGGCGTCAGCGACGTATCGGTGACACGTTTTGCGCGCGCGATTGGATACCCAGGCTTTACCGAACTGAAAAACGACATCTACGATCGCATGGTCGAGCGCGCTACCCAGGGCGTCAGCCGCCTGTCGTTGGACGAACGTCTTGAGGCGAATCGGGCTAAATTCGGCAGCGATGTCTCTCGTGAGGAATTTCTGAAAATACAGACGTATAACCTCGAGAGAACAATCATGCAGAATTCCGAGGAACTGTATGACAAGTTTGCGAACGTGATCCTGAATGCGGATATATGTTTCGTTGCCGGTTTCCGCGGCTGCTATGGCACCGTGCATCATTTCTCGTGGATTTTAAGCATCCTTACCGGCCGTATCTGCCGAATCATCGACGAGAGCGTCGGCGGCATCGACCAGATGCAGCGGACGACCGAGCGCGACTGTGCCGTGTTCTTTTCGGCCAGCCGCTATTACAAAAGCGATCTGCGTCTGGCCCGCCTGGCAAAAAGTCACGGCGCAGCTGTCTGTCTGATCACTGACAGTATCCTTTCGCCGCTGGCCTCGTGCGCCGACGTCGTGCTGACAGCCGAGGTTCGGCAGGCAAGCTTTTTCAACTCAACCACGGCGATGAACGCCGTTGCCGAATATCTGCTCATGCTGCTTACGCCCTGCTGTCTCGACCGCTACCGGGCGCACGTACGCGAGCGCGACGAGTATACCAAGGATCTGCTGATATGACACAGAAACGCAAAAAGCGGAAGAAACTCTTTCGGGAGTCTCTTCCGCTTTTTTCTGCACAGTAGGTTAGGCTTTCAGGTACTGTTTATTGACGAGACAGCGCGGGACGACCTCCTCACCGCGTTCAAGACGCTCAATGTTGTCGAAGATGCAGGCGGCCATGTTGACGATATTATCCTCGGTGTTGCCGCCGACATGCGGCGTGAGCAGGATGTGAGGTTCCGAGAAGATCGGGTGATCCGACGGCAGCGGCTCGCCCTCCACGGTGTCGAGGGCCGCACCCCAAATGCGGCGTTCACGGACGGCGGCAAGCAGTGCATCCGTATCGACGATGCCGCCACGAGCAGTGTTGACGAGCAGGGCGTTGGGCCTCATCATAGCGATGGCCTTCGCGTCAATCATGTTGCGGGTGCTATCAAGCAATGGCATGTGCAGGCTGATGATGTCGGAGGTCGCGAGAAGCTCTTTAAACGGCAGGAACGTGACGTTCAATTCGCGCTCGACTTCCTCGGGAAGACGGAAGACGTCATAATAAACCACCTCTGCTCCGAAGCCCTGGAGGATTTTCGTCAGCTTGCGGCCAATAGCTCCCATGCCGACGATGCCAACGCGGCGGCCGTTGATCATCCACGAGTCGGCGATCAGGTAGCTACCAAGCAGTTTTTCATGTTTGGCGTCGTCAATGTGCTGCAAAAAGTGACGGAATGCTGCGAGAATGAGTAGCGTCGCCATCTCGGCGACGGGCTGCGCGTTCATGCCTGCCGTGATCGCCACGCGGATACCGCGTTCGCCGGCTGCCTCGACATCAACGTCGTTATAGCCGACGCCCCAGCGGTGCAGCATGCGGGCATTTTTCAGGCCAGCGATATGCTCCGCGTCCATGGCGGGGCCACGCAAAACGATATAGGCTGCATCGTTGTACTTTTCGAGGTCCTCGTAGGTAGAACCAAACGCCAGTTCATATCTGCCCGCGCTTTTTTCCTTAAAGTATTCGACACCCTTGGGCGCGAACGCGCCAAACATCAGGATCTTGTTCATAAGAAAAGCAGTCCTTTCTTTATTAAAGCCTTCCGGCGACCTGCTCCATCAGCTCGCGCGAGGGCTTTTTCATGTCGAGCCTCGAGGTCTCAATAATCAGCTTGTACAGGTCCACGCCCTTTTCGGCGGCAACTTCTTTGAACAGGGGGATGTAGTGCGAGTGGCAGCCGGAGTAACCGAGTACGACGTCCAGCGGCATGGCCGGCGCGCGGTAACCGTAAGGCTTCATCGCGGGGGCGAGTTCGTTGTCGATAAAACGGAACAGCCCGTACATATCGATGCCCGTCTTGTAACCGGCACGGTCGAGCGCAGCGACGGCCGTCTCGGTAGCAATGTTGCCGGCGCTGCGGGCCATGCCCATAAGGCCGCAGTCGATGATCTGCGCACCGTTTTCGGCAGCCGCGACGGCGTTGGCAACGGCGCAGCCAAGGTTGGCGTGCCCGTGGAAACCAACGGGGATCTTCACGGCTTGCGAAACAGCCTTCGTGTAAGCCGCCGCCTGAGCGGGCAACATCATGCCAGCGGAATCCATGATGATGAGCACATCAACGCCAGCCTTTTCGAGCAGCTGCGCCTCGGTAGCCAGCGCCTCAGGCGTAAGCACGTAGGCCTTCATCATCGCGAAGAACGCCTTCATGCCCGCGGCTTTGACCATTCTCACGGCGTTCACGGCCTTTTCGCCGTCGCCAGCGTTGATGCCGACGCGCAGAAACTTCAATCCGGCCTTCGCCGCTTTGGCGACGAGCCCTTCAGTCGCGTTTGTCGCGCCGAGGAACATGCCGACTTCGGTCTTGTCCACGAACGGCTTTGCCAGTTCGAGATACTCGTCGTCCGTGCAGGGCGCTTTGACGCCCTTGTCGTACGCTCCCATGCCGGCGCAGTTGCCCATCTCGACGATCATCACGCCGTTTTCGGTCAGGCCTTTCAGCATGAGCGTGGTCAGTTCGGCAGAGAAACCGGCGCCCACGACGTTGCCGCCGTCGCGCAATGTGCAGTCCATAATTTTCATGTGTTAAGATCTTCCTTTCTTGATCTTGATCCGAAAGATTTTTATAAAGCAGGCTCGCGAAGAAAACCGCTGTTCCATGTCCGGCAAAACGTCAGTTTTTCTTGATGAACTTCTCGCCGATGACGAGCAGAATCACGGTCAGGATGCCGCCGATGGCGACGGGATACCAGATCGACTGAACGGTGAGAATCGGCACGATCGCCACGAGCGTCGAAGTGACGGGCGTGAAGCAGCTCATCGCGACGCCGAAGCCTTCCCACGCCGGCGAGTTGCGCGTGTCGGGGTCGGTGCAGCGAGCTAAAGCCAGACCGCTGGGGGCCGAGCCGGTGCCCTGACCAAAGAAGAGCAGCCCCGTCTCAAGCCAGTTGTCCTTGAACCAGCGCTTGGTCAGGAAGACGCAGATAAAAATCATCAATACAATGATCGCGAGCATATGAATCAAAATGGGAACAAGGAACGACGCGACCATTTTCAGGTTAAGCGTGGCAGTCGCCGCGCAGATGCAGATTTCCAAAGCGACGCCCGAAATGTTGCCGATCGCCTTTTTGTCAGCGTAACCGTCGATACGCAGCTTGCACATCAGAGTCCAGATGATGAGCGCGCCGACGATGCCATAAAGGAACACGGGGATGTTCTTCGCGCCGGGGACGTAGGTTTTCAGTGTCGTAAAGAGCACCGTGCCCAGCCAAATGCTGACAAGTACCAGCGCCAGCTGAAGCGCCAGGCCGTTGAGCGCGTCGCTCGCCACCGTGGCGCTGCCAAGCGATTTCTGCTTTTCAACAGGAATGGGACCGCTAACGACATCAATCTTGCCCGTTGCGCCTTTTTCAAGGCTTGTCGCGTAGCCCTTACGCACGCCCCAGTTGACGATCGTCATGCCGACGACCATAGCGACGATCAGACCGAGTGTGGCCATGATGATGCCAAGGTCGAGCATTCCCCGCTGAGCTTCGCCAAGCGACTCAAACAGCTTTCCGGCAGAAGCCGCAGCGCCGTGGCCGCCCCAGTAGGTATATGCGGCCATCAGGCCCCATCCCTTGGGCATCATCGGCCAGAAAACGCTCAGGGCCATGCCGACGAGTGTGCCGACGAACATCTGCGAAAAGTATGTCAGACCGTCGACGACAACGGAACCGACGAACTGCTTGATGCGGCTTTTTTCAATCTTTGTGCCGAAGATAATACACGTCAGCACGACGGTGATCATTGGCGTGGGCATTCCCGAGAACCCCTTCGGGATCTCCATCCAGCCGAGCACCTGCGGCCCAACAATGAGCGCTACCACGCCGCCGATCAGACCGGCGGGAAGGAACAGCTTCTGCAAAGGTTTCACCAGCTCGCGCAGCGCTAGACCAACCAGTAAAAACAGAGCCAATACCGATAAATCATTAATAACGGCACTCATAAGATTTCCTCCCTTACAGATTTGTTGTTATTACGACATATATTATATTAATGTCGTAATAACTTCAATAATGATAATCGAATGAAATAACTCCGTCAAGGAAGTTTTTTAATGTATACATTATACTTTAATGATGCTCCAGCGCTCATTTTGCGGATAAAGTAAACAGCGTCTGCTGCGCAATGAAGATACGCACGGCAGACGCTGTTCTGCTTTTTTGAAAAAACTTTTATCGTTTCGCGCTCGCTCGCCAGATGTTCTGCTTCCGCGCGGCGGCGATGAGTTCGTCGCGGAAGTCGGGATGGGCGATCGAGATCAGACGCTCGGCCCGTTCCCACGCGGAAGCTCCGGCCAGGTTGACGGCGCCGTATTCGGTGACGATGAAGTAAGCCTGGCTTCTGGGGTCGGTGACGATGTCGCCGCAGAAGTGCGGCACGATACGCGACCTGCGCTCGCCGGTTTGGGTCATAAACGACGAGGTCATGCAGATGAAGGCCGCTCCCCCGCTCGACATTGCGGCTCCCGTAAGGTAGTCGAGCTGTCCGCCGGTGCCGCTGATGTGGCGCAGGCCGGCGGACTCTGCGCCTACCTGGCCGTAGAGGTCGGCTGAGATACAGCTGTTGATGGAGATCATCCGGTCGTTGCGGGCGATCACGGCAGGATCGTTGATGAACTCAAGCGGCTCGACGACGACGCCGGGATTGCGGTCGACCCAGTCATACAGCCTCTGCGTGCCGAGGATGATGCCAGCCACGCCTTTGCCGCGCTGAAAACTTTTGCGGCGATTGGTCAGCTTGCCGGCTTCGTACAGGTCGAGGTAGGCGTCGCCGCACAGTTCGGTGTGCATGCCGAGGTCTTTCAGGCCGGACTTTGCGATGAGCGAGCCGACGGCGTTCGGCATGCCGCCGATGCCAAGCTGAAGCGTGGCGCCGTCTTGGATATATTTCGCGATGTGAGCGGCAATTCTTTCGTCTTCGACCGTTGGAACGGGAGCGGGCAGTTGCGGCAAAGGGCCGTGCGGCCCTTCGACAACAAAGTCGGCCTCGCTGATGTGGACGCTCTCGCCGAAGCCGCCGTAGACGACGGGCAACGACTCGTTCACTTCGAGGATGACGACGTCGGCCTTTTCAAGGATGGGACGTCCCACGCCGGCGGCGCACGAGAGGTTGAAATATCCGTGCTTGTCCATCGGCGCAACGCTCATCATGGCGACGTTGACGGTCAAAAACTCACGGTAGTACCAGGCGAGGTTGCGGAAGACCATGGGGATGTAGCTGCACAGTCCGCGGTCGCACAACCTGCGCTCGTAACCGGAGCAGTGCCAGCTGTTGTAGGTGAAGTGTTCGCGCGCAGGGTCGCTTTCGGCGGTGCGCAGCGGCCCGAAGATGAGGTTGCCGCGGATCTTCACATCCGTCAGTTCCTCGCGACGAGCGGCAAGGGCGGCGTCGCACAGCGCGGGGAAGCCGACGTTGGTGGTGTAGTCCACCCAGTCGCCGCTTTTGACGATCGACACGGCCTGCTGCGGCGTACGCAGTTTTGCCCGGTACTCGTCGGAAACGTTCATCATGCTTTCGCGGCGGCGAGGTTCAGCCCGGCTTCGAGACAACGCAGGTTATCCTCGAAGAATTTCGGTTTGACGCAGCCTCGAAGCGCCTGCGTCCAGTCGGCTCCGTCCACGCCGATGGCGGAAATCAGCGCGCCCAGCAACACGACGTTCATGCCGCGGGGCATGCCGAGGTCGGAGGCAATCTTCACGGCGTCGATGGCGAGGGTGTCGGCACGCTTTTTCAGCTCGTCGACGATGCCGTCGGGATACTCGCACTCGCCGCTGAGGACGGGCAACGGGGGCATCCGATACGTGTTGACGATGACTTTGCCGCCGGGCTTGAGGAACGGCAGGCAGCGCATCGCCTCCATCGTCTCGAAGGAAACGAGCACGTCGGCTTCGCCCTGGCCGATGAGGGGCGACCAAACCTTTTGACCGTAGCGCACCTGCGTGGTGACGGAACCGCCGCGCTGGCTCATGCCGTGGACTTCGCTCATCTTCACGTCGTAGCCGGCGTCGATGAGGCCGGTGGTGAGCACTTTGCTGGCGAGGATGGTCCCCTGTCCGCCGACGCCGACGAGGATAACGCTTTGGGTATCGGGCCTTTTCATGCTTTTTTCGCTCCTTTCACGATGGCCTGCTGGGGGCAGACCTGCGCGCAGACGGTGCAGCCGACGCACTGCATGGGATCGATGGCGGCCTTTCTCTCGCACGTGTCGAACGAGAGCGCGGGGCAGCCGGTGGACAAGCATTTCTTGCAGCCGATGCACTTTTTTCGGTCGATCGTGCACTGCGCCGGCGTCATGCGGAACTCGCGACGATCCTCGGCGGACAGGCGCTTGAGCACGCACGGCCAGCGCGTGATGAGCACGACGGGGCCTTCGCGCACTTCCGTATAGGCCCAGTCGAGGGCCTTCTTCATCTCGTCGAGGCGGAGCGGGTTGACGGTGCGCACGCGCTCGAGCCCGAGGGCGCGGACGATCGTCCCGACGTCCATGATGGTGGCCGGCTCGCCCTTGAGCGTGTAGCCGGTGCCGGGATTCTCCTGATGCCCGGTCATGCCGGTGATGCGGTTGTCGAGGACGCAGCAGATCAGGTGCGAGTCGTTGTAGATGACTTCCTCCAGCGCGTTGATGCCAGTGTGGAAGAACGTGGAATCGCCCATGCAGGCAACGACGGTCTTGTCCTGGCCGCTGAGGGCGAACGCCTTGCTGAGTCCGTGGCCGACGGAGAACGCGGAACCCATGCAGTTGGCCAGGTCCTTGGCGTTGAGCGGCTCGTTGCCGCTGAGGGCGTAACAACCGATGTCGCCGACGATGACGGTGTCCTTGCGCTTGGCCGCCTCGTAAAAAAAGCCGCGGTGCGGACAGCCGGCGCAGAGCGCGGGCGGACGGGGAACGACGAGCTTGGGATCGCCCTGTACGCCGCGCGCTTCTTCGCCGAGCAGCGCCTTGCGGATAATGTTGGGGTTCAGTTCGTCGATGGCGGGGATCTTCTCCTTGCCGATGCAGTCGATACCGGCCGCCTTGATCTGGTTTTCCATGTACGGGTCGAGCTCCTCGATCACGTACATCGTCTCGACGCGGGCGCGAAACTCGCGGATCAGGTCGATGGGCAGCGGGTTGGTGAGTCCCAGCTTGAGGTACGATACGGCGTCGCCGAACACCTCTTTGGCGTACTGATACGAGACGCCGCTGGTGACGATGCCGACTTTCCTGCTGCCGCTGTACTCGGCGCGGTTGTACTTGCAGTCGTTGGACAGCGCCAGCAGCCTGCGGTCACGCTCGGGCATCTTCAGGCGGTTGCGTTTGGCCGCGATCGGCACGTCGTCGAACTTGGCGCGGTTCTTGACATAGGGGATGGCGGCGAAGGGATACCGTTCCCCCGGCTCGACCAACGACTTTGAGTGGCACACGCGCGTGGTCATGCGGAACATCACCGGCGTGTCGAACCGCTCGCTCAGGTCGAAGGCGTCGCGGAACATGTCCTTGGCCTCCTGCGAGTCGGACGGCTCCAGCATGGGAATCTTGATGAACGGTGCGTAATTGCGGTTGTCCTGCTCGTTCTGCGAACTGTGCATGCCCGGATCGTCGGCGGTGACGAAGACCATGCCGCCCGAGACACCCATGTAGGCGAACGTGAAGATCGGGTCGGCCGCCACGTTCAGTCCCACGTGCTTCATCGCCGCCATCGAACGCACGCCTCCCATCGACGCGCCGATGGCCGCTTCCATGGCCACCTTTTCGTTGGGCGCCCACTCCGCGACGATTTCCTTGTACGTTCCCACGTTCTCCAGGATCTCCGTGCTCGGAGTGCCCGGATACGCCGAAGCGAACGCCACGCCGGCTTCCCATGCCCCGCGCGCGACGGCCTCGTTGCCCGACATCAGCTGCTTTGTCACTTGAATCCCCCCGTTTGTTTTTTGCGAATATATTATTTTTGATGTTATTTGTATTTTATAAAAAAGCTTGAAAAAATGGAAATACTTTTCTATAATGGCGCTATAAGAAAAACAAATAACCACGGCACAAAGGGGGGATCGTGGTGACGATCACGCAGATTCTGTACGCGCTGGCGGTGGAACAGCACTTGAACTTCTCGGCGGCATCGCGGGCACTGTTCGTGTCACAACCGGCGCTGTCGCTTCAGATCAAGGCGCTGGAATCGGAGCTGGGCTGCAGGCTGTTCGAGCGCACCACACGCGGCGTAACGCTGACGGCGAGCGGGCGCGCCTTCTGCGAGGCTGCCCGGCCGCTCGCCGTCGCATGGGCGGACTTCAAATCGCGCATCAGCGGGACGACGGTGGCGCGCGTCCTGCGCATCGGCCTTGGGGCGCGCGTGTATTCCAACCGACTGTTCAGAAAGATTGTCGCGTTTCTCGACAACCACCCCGAGATCGAAGTGTCGTTCGTTACCGAAGCAGGCCGCGACTTTTTGAGCGACCTGCGCGAGGGAGCCCTCGACCTGGCGCTCGACCGTTTACCGCCGCCGTCGCTGCTCGACGGTGCGGAACAGTTCGCAAGCTGGACGCTGATTGAAGAGCCGCAGTGCATTTTGCTCCCCCGAAGCGATCCTCGCGCGCAAAAAAATGAATTCCGCTTTTCCGAACTGGAGGATTGCGCCATCATCACCAGTCTGGAAAACACGATAGAAGACCGCACGCTGCACTATCTGTGCAGGAAGCACGGCTTCACGCTCAACCGCCTCTACCGCTCCGACAGCATGAAGACGAACATGGACCTGCTGAGGAGCGGCAAGGGCGTAATCATTGGCCCAAAATCGTTCGCCAGCTATTTCGGCGTGGCCGCCGTGCCCCTGTCGCCGTCGACAACCGCGTCGCTGGATTTTATCTGCCTGAAGAAAAACGCCGACCGGCCGGAAGTTTCGACGCTGCGAAGATATCTGCAGAAGCTGTGCGCGGTCCGATGAGCCCGGGAACGTTTCCGACGCCGGTTCTCGCGGAACATCGGGGCCGGGAAACAAAAAGACGGTGCGGCGCTGCGCGGTTCCCCTGCCGTCGTCATCCCCCAACGCACGAATTGAAGCGGGCAGGACGAGAAATATCCTGCCTCCCGCGCATGAGAAACAAGACCGCAGAGCTTTGGCGAGATTCAATCGTTCTCCGCTGATACCGGCACTGACAAGTATTTCTCCAGACAACAAAAAAAATCGCGAAGCCCTCATTTTACAGGCTTCGCGATTTATTTTGATTCATTGATTTTCTCGTTATGGCGGAGGCGTGTGCGAATCGAACACACCAAGGACGATCAGAATCGCCCCTCACGCGGGTTTGAGGCCCGGGGCAGCCACCGGACTGCATCCGCCTCCGCAACGTGGAGTATTTTACTCTATTCTCCCTCTTTAGGCAAGCCGCTTTTTTACAGAACTCCGGACGTTTTTGCGCGGCGGATTTCAAACGGCCCGGCGGCTTACATGCCGCGCAGGCGTTTCAGTTCCTCGTAGGCGCCCTGGATCTGTTCGAATTTCTGCGCCGCCAGGCGCGTGAATTCGGGGTCGTTCAAACCGGCGAACTTGTCGGGATGATATTTGGAGATGAGTTCCCGATAACGCGCGCGGATCTCGTCGTCGCCGGCGCTGCGCGGCAGGCCGAAAACTTCGTAAGGCGAACGCGGAGCGCCGCCCGGCGCGGCGGGATCCGCAAAGCCGCGCCCGCTTTCCCCGCCGCGCGGCCAGTCGCGCCGCGGACCGCCGCCGCTTCCCATGCGGCGGAACAGGTCGGCGAAAAAAGAACGCATCAAAGCCAGAAAGAGCAGCGGCACGATGAGGCGCTGAACGATCTTAAACAGGAATCCCATTTTGCCCTTTCGGCTTAATCCGCCCTGCCCAGCAGCTCGAAGAATTTGCTCACAAGCGCCGAAATGCGCGCGGCGGCGCGCTCCATCTCGGAGAGCACCTCTTCTTCCGACAGCCTGACGGGACGCATGCCCGCCGCCAGGTTGGCGACGCAGGAGACGCCGCAGACTTCCATGCCCATGTGGTTGGCGACGATCACCTCATGCACGGTGGACATGCCGACGAGGTCGGCGCCCATGGCGCGGGCCATGCGGATCTCGGCCGGCGTCTCGTACGAAGGGCCGGCCAGGCCGATGTAGACGCCGCGGCGCGTCAGCAGCCCCAGCGATTTGGCGGACTCTTCCAGCAGGGCGACGAGGCGGCGGCTGTAAGGCTCGCTCATGTCGGGGAAACGCGCTCCCCACTCGGGATTGTTGGCGCCTCTCAGCGGATTCATGCCGGTCAGGTTGATATGGTCGGTGATCAGGGCGATGTCGCCGTTGGCGTACTCGTAATTGATGCCGCCGGACGCGTTGGTCACGAGCAGCGTTTTGACGCCCCACTGGCCGAAGACGCGGATCGGGAAGGTCGTCTCCTGCGGCGTGTAGCCTTCGTAGCAGTGCAGGCGTCCCTGCATGACCACCACCGGCACGCCCGACAGGACCCCGCAGACGAGGCGCCCGGCGTGCCCCGGCGCGGTCGATGTCTTCCAGTGCGGGATCTCCGCGTAGGGAATGACGACGGGGTCTTTCACGGCTTCGGCCAGCATGCCCAGCCCGGAGCCGAGGATCAGCGCCGCCCGGGGGACGCGGCCCGCTTTCGCTTTGATCGCTTCCAGCGCTTCCGTCACCTGGCGGGCGTATTCTTTCATGTCCATAGGGATTCTTCCTTTCTTGCGCTCGGCGTCCGTCAGGCCCGAGGATGGGCGCGGTCGTACACGTCGCGCAGTTCGAGATCGAAATGCAGATATTTCTCCGTCGTGGCGATGGAGCTGTGCCCCAAAAACTCCTGCAGGGTCCTCAGGTCCATGCCGCGGCGCAGCAGATGCGTGGCGATGGAATGGCGCAGCACGTGAGGAAAGAGGCGCTCCTCGGGAACGGAGGCCATCTTGCCGCGCTTCTGCACGATCCGCCACAGGTCGACTCGGCTCAGCGGCTCCCGACGCGAAGAGAGGAACAGCATCTTCTCCGTCTCGTCGCCGTCGAGAAACTCCTGCCGCTTTTGCAGATAGACCTGAAACTGTCTTTTCAGATCTTCGGCAAAGGGGACCTGCCGTTCTTTGCTCCCCTTGCCGAGGACGATCAGATTCTTGTCGTCGAGATTCAGCGAGCCGACTTTCAGCCCGCACAGCTCGCTGGCGCGGATGCCGCAGTTGGCCAGCGTTTCCAGAGCGGTGCGGTCGCGGCAGTCGTAATAACTGGGACCGTCGCAGGCGTTGAGGATGCGCTGGATCTCCCCCTCGGTGAGGATCTTGGGGAGCTTCTTCGACTTCGCCGGCAGCACCGGGATCCACGTGCCCATCGGCAGGTCGCCGTTGAGGACGCGAAACTTCACCCAACTCCTCAGGCCGGCCACGATCAGCTGGATCGAGGAGCTGGCGCGTCTCTGGCTCTTCAGCGCACGGATAAAGCTGGAGAGAGCTTCCTGAGCAACGTCGAGCGGGTCCAGCCCCGCCTCTTCGCAGTAGGCGCGCCAGAGCTCCAGACCGCGGCGATACGTTTCCGCCGTGTTTTTGCTCTGCCCGCGCTCCAGCAAGATATAGTCCTCAAAAGCGGCGCGCGACGTTTCGAAGGATACGGGCATACTCGTTCGCCTCCAGATAAAAATAAGGAACGGCTTGCGCCGTTCCCTATCATACCATTTTTTATGGGAAATTACCTGGCGCGGGCAAAGTACCAGGCCAACGCCATCAGCGTCTTCGCGTCCTGCGGTTCGCTCGAATCGAGCAGCGCGCGCGCCTGTTCGTCGTCGAAGCGCAGCAGCGCAATGTCCTCGTCGTCGTCCGGACGGAGAGGATCCCAGGCAAGTTCCTCGGCCAGAAAGACGAACAGCTTTTCGTCGGAAAAGCCCGGCGACGAGTAAATCGCCGGCATCGGCGTCCATTTGGCGGCCCGGTAGCCGGTCTCCTCGCGCAGCTCCCGCTGCGCCGACTGCAGCGGCTCCTCGCCGCGCTCCATCACCCCGGCCGGGATTTCGATGATCTCCGCGTTCAAGGGATAGCGGAACTGGCGCACGAGCAGAAAGCGCCCTTCGCCGTCGCGCGCCAGGACGGCCACGTCGCTGCGGTGCTCGACCACTTCGCGCGTGACGCGGCGGCCGTTTCGCGACACTTCCACCTGATCGACGCGCAGGTTGAGGATCTTGCCCTCGTAAAGGCGTTTGGAAGAAAGACAGCGTTCCATAGGATGACCTCCCGTCAAAAAATCTCCGCTGATCGGTCAGGCGTCGAGCGTTTCGTCTTTTTCGAGGTGCAGCCCCTTGCCCCAGTCGCCCGCCGCCATCGGCCTTTTTCCTTCCGGCTGGACCGTCAGCAGTTCCAGGGCGCCCTGCGGCGTGCCAAGGAACAGCCGGCCGCCCGCGGCGAAAATTTTTCCCGATCCGGCGTCAGGATGCGGCGCCACACGGGTCTCGAGAATCTTCACGCGCCGGCCGCGGAACGTCACGTACGCGCCCGGCGCCGGGCACAGGCCCCGCACCAGGTCATGGAGTTTTTGCACGCCGAGCGCAAGATCGAGCCGCGCTTCGCTTTTGTCGATCTTGGCGGCGACCGTCGCCAGCGCCTCGTCCTGGGGCGTCAGCGCGGCCGTCCCGTTCAGCAGCGAGGCGACGTTCTCCGTAAAGAGTCGGGCCCCCGCCACGGCCATGCGTTCCAGCAGCTCGCCCGCGTTCTCCTCGGGACCGATCGGGCAGCGCCCCTGCAGCCACACCGGGCCGGCGTCCATCTTCTCCACCAGGCGGAACAGGGACACCCCCGTCTCCGTCTCGCCGCTCATCAGCGCCCGCTGCACGGGAGCCGCGCCGCGATAGCGCGGCAGCAGCGAAGGATGGATGTTGATGCAGCCGCAGCGCGGCCCGTGCAGCCACGGCTCGCCGACCTTCTGGCCGAAGTCGATCACCAGGATCAGCTCCGGCTTCTCGCTTTCGTAAAGCCGGATCAGATCTGCGTCGCGATTCACCGCGGCCGCATGGCGAAGCGGCAGTCCCAGCTTCAGCGCCGCTTCCTCCACGGGCGTGACTCGCGCCTTCAACCCGCGGCCGGCAACGCTCGGCGGGGCCGTCACGACGAGCTGCGGCCTGCACTCCGGGGCGATTTCCTCCAGGCAGCGGGCCGCAAAGCCGCCCGTCCCGAAAAACCAGATCTTCGCCATCATTTCCTCTTCATCAGCCGCTTGCGGATCAGTTCCCGCTTCATCGGCGAGAAATGGTCGATCAGCAGCTTGCCTTCCAGATGCTCGATCTCGTGCTGGAACGCGCGGGCGACAAAACCTTCCGCCTCGTGCCGGCGCCTGGCGCCCGTTTCGTCCTGACACTCCACCACGACGCGCTCGGCGCGCTCGATCTCGCCGAAAATGCCGGGGAAGCTCAGGCAGCCCTCCTCGCCCCGCTGCGTCCCCGTCGCCTCCACGATGACGGGATTGACCAGCACGTAGCGTTCGCCTTCAAAGCAGACCACGGCCACTTTTTTGGATACACCGACCTGCGGCGCGGCGATGCCGACGCCGTCGTCGTCTTTCATGACGATCGTCATCTCGTCCACAAAGACCTTCAGCGCCTCGTCGAAAACGGTCACGGGCCGAGTCGCCCGTCTCAAAACAGGATCGGGAAATTCTACGATTTTCAGCTGCATCGGATCACATGTTCCTCCCACAATATTTTGTTTCTATTCTAGCCGTTTTGCGCTTTTTCTGCACCTGTTTTCGCCGCCCGAAATATTCGCGACGCTTTTTCACGAAGCAGTCATAAAAAAGAGCCATCTCTCGCGAGACGGCTCTTTCTGTACGGTGCGTTACTTTTCTTCGAGGTTGATGCCGCTGAAGAGGTCGCCCAGCGTTACGCCGGTGTCCTCGCTGAAGCCGGAGAATTTTTCCGCCTCGGCCTTGCGGCGGGGCTTGGGAGCTCTTTCGCTTCTGGAGATCGAACCTTCATGACGAGGCGCCTTTTCACCCTGAGTCGGAGCATTCTTACCGCGCTCGGCGGCCCTCTCGCCGGCCTCGATGGCGCTGATGCTGAGGCGGATGCGGCGCTCGGCGGGATTCACCTCGAGGACGCGGGCGGTCACTTCCTGACCTTCCTGGAGCACGTCGCCGGGCTTTTCGACGCGGTGCATGCTGAGCTGGCTGATGTGGATCAGGCCCTCGACGCCCTTCTCGATCTCGACGAACGCGCCGAAGTCGGCCAGGCGCACGACCTTGACGGTGATGTCCTGTCCCTTCGCGTAGCGTTCCTCGATGCCCTTCCAGGGATCGTGCAGCTGCTTGTAGCCCAGGCTCATGCGCTTCTTTTCGGGATCGATGTCGAGCACGATGGTCTCGACTTCCTGTCCCTTGTGCAGCACCTCGCGGGGATGCTTGATGCGGCTCCAGCTCAGGTCGCCGATGTGGATCAGTCCCTCGATGCCGGGTTCCACCTCGACAAAGGCGCCGAAATCGGTGACGTTGGTGACGACGCCTTTGGTCTGCTGATCCTTCTGCCAGCGCTCCATCACCGTGTCCCAGGGATTGCCCTGAGCCTGGCGGATGCTGAGGCTGATCTTGTTGTTTTCCCTGTCGATTCCGATGACCTTGACCTTGACGGCGTCGCCTTTTTTATACGTTTCGCGGGACTTCGAGCTGCGCTGCCAGGAAACTTCGCTGACATGCACCAGCCCGTCGAGGGGACCGACGTTGACGAACAGGCCGAAGGTGGTCACGCTGCTGACCGTGCCGTCGAGCACGTCGCCCACGTTGACCTCGCTGTAGAACTTCTCGCGCTTGGCGGACAGATCCTCGTCGAGCAGGCTCCTGCGGGAAAGGACCAAACGGCGTTTGCGCTTGTCCATCTCGAGCAGGCGGACCTGGAACTCTTCGCCTTCGAAGCGGCCGGGATTGACGCCGCGGCCTTCCTCGGCAAGGTGCGAGATCGGGATAAAGCCCTCGAGGTTAAAGCAGTTGACCATCAGGCCGCCCTTGACCTTGCGGATGCCCTTGACGGTGATGACGTCGTTGGCCTTCGCCTTGGACTCGAGCTCCGCCCAGCGGCGATCGAACTCGCAGCGCCAGCGGCTGACGAGAAGCTGGGCTTCTTCGCCGTCGCGCTTGCTCGTCACCTGGACCTCGATCTTGTCGCCGACTTCGGGAGCGGGCTTGTCGTCGACAAGGATGTGGTGCGTCCACTCGCGTTCGGGCAGGAAGCCCTCGCACTTGTATCCTACGTCAACAAGCCAGCCGCCCTCGGTCTTCTCGACCACCGTGCCCTCGATGACCTTGCCGCGCGCGATCTCTTCCGAAGTCGCGTCGTACTGGGCCATAAGAGAGGCCATATCCATGCTTTCTTCTTCAACCTGGTTCTTAACTTCTTCACTCATTCCTGACATCCCCCTGACGTCCTGCGATGTTATGAATCGCGTTATGTAGTTGTTCGATAAGCCAGTCAGGCGTACTCGCCCCGGCCGCAATACCAATAACCCGTTTCTCCAGCACCCACCTCCTGTCAAGCTGACCGGCGTGCTCGATCCACACTGCGTCGCAGTTCGAATCGCGCGCGATACGACATAACTTGCCGGTATTGGCGCTGTCATATCCGCCGATAACGATCATGCCGTCGACCTGAGACGCCAACCGTCTCACGGCCTGCTGGCGTTCGATCGTGGCACGGCAGATGGTGTTGTAGATCCTGAGCTCGTCGGCCACGCCGAGGGCCGCCTTGGCCGCTTCGGCGAGGAGACTTTCTTCCTGTGTCGTTTGAGATACCAATCCCAATTTATGGATTTTAGCAGACGATTTGAATATTGTCGAGGAAAAAAGTGACGGAATCGTCGAAATCACCGTCGAAGGTCCGCGGACATATCCCCGCATGCCGATGATCTCGGGGTGTTTCTCGTTTCCGAGGATCAGAACGTGATAGCCGGCCTCGGACAATTCCCGCGCGTGGTTCTGCGCCGCGCGCACGAAGGGGCACGTGCCGTCGATGACGCTGACGTTCTTCTGCCTCAAATTTTCCAGAATGTCGGGAGCGATCCCGTGCGCGCGGACGAACGCCGTCGCGCCGGCGGGGATCTCCGCATCCGACTGGACGACGCGCAGTCCCATCTTTTGCAGACGCTCGACCTCCTGCGGACTGTGGATCGGGCTGCCGATCGCATAGACCGGCGTCGCCTGCGCCAACGCTTTTTCCACGCATTCGATCGCCCGCTTGACGCCGAAGCACCATCCTGTCGGCACCGCGACGAGCACTTTCATCGCAAGGCCTCGTCAAGGTGTTTTCTGGCCTGGTCGAGCAGCCATTGTCCGTTTTCCGCCGGCGTCTTCTGCGACAGGTCGCACCAGACGGCCGGCGCGAATTTTTTGAACCAGGTCATCTGCCTTTTGGCGAACTGCCGCGTGGCGATCACATCGCCCCGGATCGCTTCTTCCAAAGTCATCCGCCCCTGATGGAACAGGACCAGTTCCCTATAGCCGAAGCCCTGCATCGACGGGAGATCGGGGGAATAGCCGTGGTCGAGCAGCCACTTCACTTCCTCGGGGTAGCCCGAAGAGAACTGTTGGCGCACGCGCCGTTCGATGCCGCCGACGAGGAGATCGCGCGGCTTGAACAGGCCCAGATAGAGCACGTCGTAAGGCGATTCGGCCGGGCGCTCGCGGGCGTACCAGTCGGAAGCCGGACGGCCGGACGTGAGAAAGATCTCCAGCGCCCGGGAGACGCGGAATTTATCGTTGGGATGGAGTCTGACGGCGCTTTCGGGGTCGCAATTCCTCAGCCGCTCGTACAGTTCGTCCGCTTCGAGAGCAAAAAGTTCGGCGCGCAGTTTTTCGTCCGTGGGCACGTCGATGGACAGCAGCCGGCTGAAGAGCGCTTGATAATAGAACGGCGTGCCGCCGACGAAAAGCGGCGCCCGCCCCCGCGCCATGATCCGCCTGACGCAGTCCGCCGCCTGAGTGGTAAAATCGGACACCGTGTAGATCTGATCGGGATCGGCTACGTCGATGAGATGGTGCGGAATCTCCCGGCGCACTTCGCGGGAGATCTTGTCCGTGCCCACATCCATGTAGCGATAGACCTGGCGGGAGTCCACCGAGATCACCTCGGCGTTCAGCGCGCGGGCGAGACCGAGGCTCATGGCCGTCTTGCCGACGGCCGTCGGGCCGATCACCGCGACGATGGGCGTTTTTTTCGCGCCGCTCACAATCCCAACCTCCCAAAGTGTTTGTCCAGCGCGCTCCCCGTCAGCCGCAGTACGGTCGGCCGTCCGTGGGGACAAGCGTTGGGCTGGTCGCAACGCTCCAGTTCGGTCAGCAGTTGATAGGCTTCCGCCGCTTCCAGCCGCGTCGTCAGCTTGACCGAAGCCTTGCAGGCTTTCGTCGCGAAGACGTTGACCAGCGAGTCAGAGTGCTCCTGCCGTTCCTCGATCGCGTTCAGCGCGCTGCGCAGCAGATCGACAGGCGGAACGCCCGCGACTTTGGCGTGCATGGGCAGCTGCGACAGAGAGCCGTCCTCGTCGATCGCGAAGTTCAGCTCGGCCAGCTTTTCGCGGTTCGCCATCGCGTCGTCCTTCAGCGTCGGCGGCAGCGGAATGGGCATGATCAGTTTTTCCTGCCCGCGCGGATCGGCGCAGGCCTTCAAGATCCGTTCGTAATTGACGCGCTCGTGGGCGGCGTGAGGATCGACGATCAGCAGCCCGTCCGGCGTGGAAAAGACCAGATAGCCCTGAGGCAGCTGGGCGAGATAAAGTTTCCCGTCCGGCGCGGCGCTTTCCGCAGCAGACATGTCGCCAGACGGCGGAACCGAAACGGTCTGACGATAGGAAGCGAAAGGCAGACGTTCGCCGCTCGCCTCCTGCGAACCTCGCGCCGCGAACGCGTTCGGCGACGCGGCGCGGAACACCGGTTCTTCCAGGCGCGAAAACGGATGCGGCTCGCGTTCGGGCAGGCGGCGCCACGCCGTGGAACCGCCCGGCGCCGTCGGCCCGCCGACGGAAAAAGATTCTGCCGGCGCGTCGAACGGAGGCGAAGAAAACGGCATGCGATCGCCGCGCCCACGGATCGGCGCGTCGGAAAATCCCTTGGCAAGACGCTCCGCCGCTTTGCGGATCAGATCGTACACCTCTCCGGAACGGCGGAACAGGATCTCCGACTTCGCCGGATGGACGTTGACGTCCACGTCTTCCGCCGGCAGCGAAAGCATGACCAGCCAGTTGCCGCGCGTCGCCCAGTGGAACCCCTGGATCGCCGAACGGATCACCGCGTCGCTGACGCGGCGGCCGTTCACGAACGAGATCAGCTGGAAGCGGCTCTGCGGCCCCAGATCCTGCCACCACAGCCGCACGGAGGACGCCGCAGCTTCGAAAGCGGAAGCGCGGATCTCGGGTTCGTCGCCCCACATCTGCGCCAGCAATTTCTCGACGCTGCCGCCGCCCGAACTCTTGAAGACGCTCTTGCCGTCGTGGACCAACGAGAACGCGACGGCGGGATAGGCGAACGCGTAGTCCTGGACCAGGCGCGAAATGCGGCGGAACTCCGCCGCGGCCGTCTTGAGGAACTTGCGCCGCGCCGGCAGATTATAGAAAAGATCCTTGACGACCACCGTCGTGCCGGGACGCAGCGGCACCGCCGTGACGCGGGGCACGCCGTTTTCATAGTGCAGCGAAGCGCCTTCGGTCAGTTCGGGGCGACGGCTGTAGATTTCGAAGTGACTGACGGCGCAGACGCTGCTCAGCGCTTCGCCGCGATACCCCAGCGTGGAAATCGCCTCGAGGTCCGCCTCGCTGCTGATCTTGCTGGTGGCGTGTTTTTCCACCGCCAGGGGCAGTTCTTCCGGGACGATGCCGCCGCCGTTGTCCTTCACGGAGATCAGCACCTTGCCGCCCTGCCCCAGTTCCACGTCGATGGCCGTCGCGCCGGCGTCGAGGCTGTTTTCGATCAGTTCCTTGACGACGGAAAGCGGCCGCTCGATCACCTCGCCGGCGGCGATCTTGCGCGAAAGCCCGTCGGGCAGTCGATGAATTCCCATCATTCACACCTCAGCTTTCTGGCCCGCGAGACCAGCCGGTAAATCTGGTCGAGCGCGTCCCGCGGCGTCATCTGATCGGGTTCGAGCGAAGCCACCTCTTCGATGAAAGCGTCACCGGAAAGATCGAACATGCTCACCTGCGCCGACGGCGCAAAACGGTTCGGATCGCCGCGCCCCCCCGGTGGTTCGGCTTCCAGGCGCTCGAGGATCTCATGAGCGCGTTTGAGCACCACCCGCGGCAGCCCGGCGATGCGGGCGACCTCGATACCGTAGGATCGGTCGGCCGGTCCCGGCTGTATTTTATGCAGAAAACGCACGCCCTCGTCGGTCTCCTCCACGCCCATGCTCAGGTTGAAAAGCCCCGGCATGGTCTTTTCGAGATCCGTCAGTTCGTGATAATGCGTGGCGAAAAGCACGAACGGCTGGACGCCGCAAAGGTTGTGCAGATACTCGATCACGGACCAGGCGATGCTCATACCGTCGTACGTCGAAGTGCCGCGCCCGATCTCGTCGAGGATGACCTCGCTGCGGGCCGTGACGTTGTGGAGGATGTTCGCGGTCTCCATCATCTCGACCATGAACGTGCTGTTGCCGCGCGCCAGCTCGTCGCGCGCGCCGATGCGGGTGAACAGGCGGTCGGTCAGCGGCAGGCGGGCAGACGCCGCCGGCACGTAGCTGCCGGCCTGCGCCATGATCTGCAAAATCGCGGCCATGCGCAGATACGTCGATTTGCCCGCCATGTTGGGCCCGGTGACGATGGCCGTCCGCCGCGTCAGATCCATTTTCAGGTCGTTCGGGATGCAGGGCTGGCCGCGCAGCGCCCGTTCGACCATCGGATGGCGGCCTTCGCGGATCTCGAGGACCCGCTCTTCGACGACTTCGGGACGGCAGTAGCCGCGTTCCCGCGCCGTGCGCGCGAACGAGTTCAGCACGTCCAGCTGGGACAGCGCGCGGCCGAGCCGCTGAATGGCGTCGGTCCGTTCGAGACAGGCCGCGGTCAGCTCGTCGAAGATGCGCTGCTCGATCTCCGCGATCTTGGAATCCGCCTGCAAGCGGCGTTCCTCGTATTCCTTCAGTTCGGGAGAAATGTAGCGCTCGGCGTTGACCAGCGTCTGCTTGCGCACGTACTCCGGCGGGATTTCCGCATTTTCCGCTTTGGCGCGGGAAATCTCGATGTAAAATCCGTAAACTTTGTTGTACCCGACTTTCAATTTCGTCAGGCCGATACGTTTTTTTTCCCGCTCCGCAAAGTCGTCGAGCCATGCGTCGCCGCTGTCGCCGAGAGAACGCCATTGATCGAGTTCCTCGTCGCAGCCGGGCGCGGCGATGGCGCCAAAACTCAGGGCGCGCGGCAGTTCCGGCAGCAAGAATCTGTCAAGCCGGGCGCGCAGTTCCTCCAGTTCGCCGGGAGCCGGCAACGCGACCG
The DNA here is from genome assembly GCF_003612005.1 of Pyramidobacter sp. CG50-2. Classification (NCBI taxonomy): domain Bacteria; kingdom Thermotogati; phylum Synergistota; class Synergistia; order Synergistales; family Dethiosulfovibrionaceae; genus Pyramidobacter; species Pyramidobacter sp. CG50-2. The sequence continues at coordinate 28,664 of NZ_RAWT01000011.1, read as the reverse complement.
AACGGCACATTTCGCCCAGCGCCGCGTTGATTTCCGGGTGTACGTCCAGCGTGTCGCGGATCGCGCCGAGATCGCGCGGATTGGCGCTTTTCATGTGCAGGCGCGCGATGGCGCGTTCCACGTCGCGGCATTTCCCCAGCAGCTCGGCCAGAGAACGCGAGACATCTTCGTGGTCGTACAGTTCCTGAACGGAATCCAGGCGTTCGTCGATCCTCTCGATCGAACAGAGCGGACGGGCAAGCCAATCGTGAAGGAGTTTCTTCCCGAACGGCGTGGCGCACTCGTTCATGCACTCGAACAGCGACGCTTCGCCGCCCCAGAGGTCGAGATTGTTCTGCGTATGCCAGTCGAGGTGCATGAAACCCTCCGGCAGGATCTGGGAAATGCTTCTGATGTGGGCCGCCTTCGAGAAACTGGTCTCCTCCGCGTAGCTCACCAGCGCGCTGACGGCGCCGATGCGCGGGTCGCCGCGGCGCAGGCCGAAGCCCTCGAGGGAATTGACGTTCCACAGCCGGCACAGCCGCGCCAGTCCGATCTCGGGATCGAAATCTTCCGCCGACATCTCGGAATACGACCAGCCCGGATGGGCTTCGACCTTTTCCCGATAGCCCCGTCCGCGCGGGATCAAAATTTCGCGCGGCGCAAAGGACAGCAGCACCGACCAGGCTTCCTGCGGGGGAAACGTCCCCACCTGCACCGTCGAGGCGCTCGGCGTCAGAAAGCCGACGGTCCACTGGTCATGTCCCAGAAGCAACGAGGCCAGCGACGAGTTGACGGGGCCTTCCTCAGGGATGAAAGTCCCCGGCGTCAGGATCTTGACGACCTCCCGTTCCACCAGCGTGCGTCCGTCGGGCGGCGTCATCTGTTCGCAGACGGCGATCTTGTAACCCTTTTCGATCAGGCGCGCGGCGTATTGATCCACCGCGTGGTGCGGCACGCCGGCCATCGGCATGTTCCTGTTCGAGTCGCGCGCGGTCAGGGCGATGTCGAGTTCGCGCGAGACGAGCTTGGCGTCGTCGAAGAAACACTCGAAGAAATCCCCCATGCGGAAAAAGAGCACGCAGTCGGGATATTTGTTTTTCCAATAAAAGTACTGTTCCAGCATCGGCGTCATCTTGGCGGGTATTTGCTGGACGGGCGCTTTGGGTTCCGTCATCTAAAATCGGTCAGCTCCTTTCGCATCCATATAGCTTTGCAGGATCACCGCGGCGGCGATCTTGTCGACGGACTGTTTGCGCTTGCGGCGCGACACGTTGCCTTCGAGCAGGTAGCCCGTGGCGGTGCAGGTGCTGTAACGCTCGTCCCAATATTTCACGGTGATCATGGGAAAGCGCCGCTGGATCGCCTTCACCACGTCCTGCACGCGCTGCGCCGAGGGGCCGATCGTCCCGTCTTCGCGGATCGGCAGCCCGACGAGCAGACAACCTGTGTCGTAACGCTCGAAAGCGCGCTCCAGCTCGTCCATCCAAGGCCCCTCCGCTTTCCAGACAGCGATCCCCTGAGCGAACATGCCCAGGGGATCGCTGACTGCCACGCCGATCCTCACAGTTCCGACGTCGAGGCAGATAATTCGGGGCATCGTCAAGCTCCGATGAATTTCGCAACGAGATCGACCGCGGCGGCGATCGCCGCGTCGATTTTGGCCGGCTCTTTGCCGCCGGCCTGCGCCATGTTCGGACGGCCGCCGCCGCTTCCGCCGACCAAAGCGGCCAATTCCTTGACGATCTTGCCGGCGTGGAGTTTTTTCTTTTGCGCTTCCTCGCCGAGCATGCAGAGGATCTGCACTTTGTCCTCCGCCGCTTTGGAGAAGACCACGAATACGGCTTTGGGATCGCCGTCCTTGAACTTGTCGCCGGATTCGCGCAACAGCTCCATGTCCTGTCCGTCCACGCGACCGATATAAAGGTTGACGGCGCCGCCGGCAAGCGCCTTTTTCGCGATCAGTCCGTCGATGCTGCCGGCAAGTCTGGCGCGGGACATCCCGTCGATCTGGCGTTTGAGTTCCTTGATCTCCTCTTCCATGCCCCTGACCTTTTCGATCAGCAGCGGCCGTTTGACGGCCAGGCGCGCGGAAAGTTCGTCGGCGGTGCGGCTCAGTTCCTGAAGCAGGCGCACCGTGGTCATGCCCGTCACCGCCGTGATGCGGCGGATGCCGGAGCCGATGCTCTCTTCGCTGACGATCTTCAGAGAACCGATCGTGCCCGAGGACGAAACGTGAGTGCCGCCGCACAGCTCGCTGGAGAAATCGCCGACGGAGACGACGCGCACGGTCTGGCCGTATTTCTCTTCGAACAGCGCCTTGGCGCCGCTGGCTTTGGCCGCTTCGAGATCCGTCACGACGGTGGTGACCGGCCGGTCGGTCAGGATCGCCGCGTTGGCGAGCGTCTCGATCTCCTCGATCTGCTCGCGGCTCGGCGCTTCGTAATGGGTGTAGTCGAAGCGCAGGAAGCGGTCGGACACGAGCGAACCGTTCTGGCGCACGTGCCCGCCCAGCACCTTGCCGAGCACGGCGTGCAGGATGTGCGTGGCCGTATGGTTGCGGGCGACGGCAAGATGCCGGTCCGCGTCGACCTGCGCGAGGACGCTCTGACCGACGCGAAGCGTCCCTTTGGTGACGGCGACCGTCTGCATGTTCAGCTCGCCGAAGGGGTGCGTGCTGTCCTTCACGACCGCGAGAACGCCGTCGCCCTTGATCAGCCCCGTGTCGCCGATCTGGCCGCCGCGCTCGGCGTAAAACGGCGAACTTTCGAGGAGGACCATGCCCTCCTCGCCTTCGCCGAGAGCGTCGACTTTCCGTCCCTCCCTGACGAGCGCGCGGACCTTTGTATTGCATTCGCTCTTTTCGTAGCCGACGAAATCCGTGGCGCCGAATTCGTTGGCCAGGGCGTTGAACACGTTCCCCTTGATGACGTTGTTGGCGATCTGCTTGCTGGAGCTGCGGGCGCGCTCGCGCTGCTGCTCCATCTCCTTTTTGAACTCCTCTTCGTCGACCGACACGCCGCGCTCGGCGCAGATCTCGCGAGTCAGTTCCAGAGGGAAACCGAACGTATCGTACAGCTGGAAGGCCGCCGCGCCGCTGAGAGTCTTCCCGGCGCTTTCGAGCGCCGCTTTGACTTCGGCGTCGAGCAGCTCGCTGCCCTGGCGGATCGTTTTGCCGAAGCCGTTCTCCTCGATCTCGACGATCTTCTCGATGGTGAGCCGGTTTTCCCCGAGTTCGGCGTAGGGATCGCCCATCAGTTCGATCACGGCGGGAATCACGTCGTTGATGAACGGCTTGTTGATGCCGATCAGGCGTCCGTAGCGGGCGGCGCGGCGGATCAGGCGGCGCAGCACGTAGCCCTGGCCGTCGTTGGCCGGCAGAATGCCGTCGGCGATCATGAAGCAGACGGCGCGGACATGGTCGGAGATGACCTTCAGCGCCAGATCGCTCTGATCGTTCTCGCCGTACCTGACGCCGGCGATATCGCCGGCTTTTTTCATGAGCGGCGTGAAGAGATCCGTCTCGAAGTCGTTGCGCACGCCCTGGATCAGCGAGGCAAGGCGCTCGAGCCCCATGCCGGTATCGATGTTCTTGCGGGGCAGCAGCCTGAAGCTGCCGTCGGCCTGCCGGTCGTACTGCGTGAAGACGTGGTTCCAGATCTCGAGAAAACGATCGCAGTCGCAGCCGGGATGGCAGTCGGGACCGCAGGAAAATTCTTCTCCCTGATCGTAGAGGATCTCGGAATCGGGGCCGCACGGTCCCTGCGGCCCCATGAACCAGAAGTTCTCGTCTTCGCCGTTGAGGACGAGATGGGATTCGGGCATGCCGATCTCCTTGGTCCAGATGTCGAAAGCCTCCTGATCGTCCTTGTAGATCGTCGCATACATGCGGCCGCCGTCGAGTCCAAGAACCTGCGTGAGGAACTCCCAGCCCCAGGTCAGCGACTCGCGCTTGAAATAGCCGCCCCAGGAGAAATTGCCCAGCATTTCGAAAAACGTGTGATGCCGCGCGGTATGGCCGACGTTCTCGATGTCGTTGGTGCGCACGCACTTCTGCGAGGTCACGGCGCGGGCGTATTCCGGCTCCTCGAGGCCGAGATAATACTTCTTGAAAGGCACCATGCCGGCGATGGTGAACAGAAGCGAGGGATCGTCGGGCACGAGCGAAAAGCTCTTGTAATGGTGAGCCCCTTTCGATTCCCAGAAATTTACGAACAACTGACGGATTTCCTTACCGCTGCGATACTGCACGGATGTTCCCTCCTGCACATTTTTAAGAGAAATAATGACGGCGGCGCGAGCTGCCGGAGATTCTTCAAGATTTTGCAGCCAGCAGCCAGGCGCGCTGCGCCGAACTGGCCGCGCGGATTTCCCGCTCGGGACGGGGGACGAACGCCCGATCCCTGACGATCCAGCCGCCCCCGCAGAGAACGTGTTTGACGTCGCCGGAACCGCCGGCGTACACGACATAGCTGGACATGTTTTCCTCATCGGCGCCGAGATAATGGAGCGCCGTCAGGTCGACGGCCGTCAGATCGGCCGCCCAGCCCTCGGCGAGCCGCCCCACTCTTTCGTAACCGAACGCCCGCGCCCCCTGATACGTCGCGCAGTCGATCAGCTGCCGCGAGGAAACGGCCAGCGGATCATGGCCGACGCCCTTGTGGATCAATGAGGCGAGCCGCATCTCGTCCCACAGATCGAGACGGTTGTTGCTGGCGGCGCCGTCGGTCCCCAGCGCCACGTGCACGCCGCGTTTCAACATCTCCGGCACCGGCGCCACGCCGCTGCCCAGCTTGAGATTGGACGCCGGACAATGCGCCACGGTGATGTTGTCGTGAGCGGCCAGATAGTCGAGCTCGTCTTCCCTGAACTGCACGCCGTGCGCAAGGACCAGGCGCGGTACGGCAGCGAGGCCGGTCTTTTCGAGATATTCGACCGGCGTCATTTTCAGCGTGTCGGAGAGGTAGCCGCGCTCCCATTCCGCCTCGAGGAAATGCGTCTGCAAGGGCAGATTTTTTCTTTTCGCCTCGGCGGCGCATTCGCTGACGAACTCGAACGGCACGGTGTACGGCGCGTGCGGATCGATGCTGTTGATGATCCGCGGCCCCCGCATCTCCGCAAAATCGCGGTAAAGCGTCTGTTTGAAGCGGGCCGGATCGCGCACGACGCCGACGGAAACGGAACAGCGCATGCCCAGCTCGTTCACGGCGCGGGCGACCTGATCCATATGGTAGTACATGTCGGTAAAGCCGGTCACGCCGCACGTGGCCATCTCGCACATGGCCTGAACGGCGCCGGCGTAGACCACTTCGTCGGTCAAATGCTCTTCCAGCGGCCAGATCTTCTGTTCCAGCCACTCCACCAGCGGGCGCTCTTCGCCGAGCCCGCGCAGCAGCGTCATCGCCGCGTGGCAATGAGCGTTGAAAAAGCCCGGCAAAAGGAGCGTTTCGCCTTTGCCGTCTATCACTTCGCATTTTTCGCCGCTCAACGAACCCGGGGCGGCGATTTTTTTTATGCGTTCCCCCTCGACGAGCAGATCGGCGCGCACAGCGCGCTCCATCGTGCCGTCGAGAAGATAAACGTTGCGGAACAGGATCGCCATTTTAGTCTTCGCGCCAATCGGCCATATAGGCGCGCTGTTCGTCGGTCATACGCTCGAGGGACAGTCCCATGGAAGCGAGCTTCGTCTCCATGACCGCCGCGTCGATCTCCGCCGGCACGTCCATCAGCCCGGCCTTGAGCGCGCGGCCGTGTTCGTTCACGTAGAGAGCGGATTCGAGCTGGAGCGCGAAGCTGAGATCCATGATCTCGATCGGATGTCCGTCGCCGCAGGCCAGATTGACCAGGCGTCCTTCGCCGAGCAGATTGAGACGGCGCCCGTCGGGCAACGTAAAAGTCTCTATGTTCGTCCGCGCCGATTCGCGCCTGACGGCCAGCGCCGCCAGCTCCTGCTTGTCGATCTCGACGTCGAAATGTCCGGCGTTGCCCATGATCGCGTTGTCCTTCATGAGCCGGAAATGTTCCGCCCTGATCACGTGCGTGTTGCCGGTGAACGTGAGGAAAATATCTCCCAGCGGCGCCGCCTGGGCCATGGTCATCAGCTCGTTGCCGTCCATGACCGCTTCGAACGCGCGGTGCGGATCCAGCTCGGTGACGACGACGCGGGCGCCGAGCGCGCGGGCGCGCATGGCCGCGCCGCGGCCGCACCAGCCGTAACCGGCGATGACCACGGTCTTGCCCGCCACGAGGATGTTGGTCGTGCGCATGAAGCCGTCCCACACCGACTGCCCGGTGCCGTAGCGGTTGTCGAAAAGATATTTGCTGTGAGCGTCGTTCACGGAAATCACCGGAAATGGCAGGATCCCCTGCCGTTCCATGGCCTTCAGGCGCTTGACGCCGGAGGTCGTTTCCTCGGAAGCGCCCTTGACGGCGGGGATCAAATCCTTCATGTCGGAAAGGACCGTCGCCACCAGATCGGCGCCGTCGTCGGCGATGACGGCGGGACCGAAAGCCAGCGTATCGCGCAGATAGCGGCGATACTCTTCGCCGCTCATGGCGTGGCGGCTGAACACGGAAACGCCCGAATCGACGAGAGCGGCGCAAATATCGTCCTGCGTGGAAAGCGGATTGCTGCCGGCCGCGCGGACTTCGGCGCCCAGCTCTTTGAACGTCCGCAGCAGGCAGGCGGTTTTCGCTTCCAGGTGAAGACAGGCTGAAAGTTTCACGCCTTTCAGCGGCTGCGAAGCGGCGTAACGCGATTTCAGGGCGTTGAGCACCGGCATGGAGCGCCACGCCCAGTCCATCTTGGCATGGCCGCCCGGAGCGAGAGAACGATCGGCGATTTTATAATCCATCATGAATTCTCCTTCACTGTATATGCGCATCTTTTCCATTCACGCCGCGCGGCTCCACGGAATCCACGCGCCCTTTCACGTCGCCGTCGAGCGTCTGCACGACGATGGCGTCGCCGCACCGCACCTGGACGCTGGAGAGCAGCGGTCTACCGCCGCTCATGACCAGGCTGTAGCCGCGACGCGCCAGAAGCGCGGGCGAGAGATTCCTCAGAGAGCGCTCGTATCCGTCGAGCTGCCCTTGCCTCTGTCGAAGTTCGGCGCGCGCGTGGAACGTCGTTTTTTCGTCGAGATCGTCAAGACGCTGCGCCGCGTTTTCCAGCAGACACCCCAGAAAATTCCTCATGTTTTCCTCACGGCTGGCAAGCATCTGCCTTTCATTGCGCAGGCCGTGGTCTGCGTGCATATGAAGAAGACGCGCGCATTCCGCCAGGCCGCCCAACTCCCGCATACGATCGGGGAACACCGACGCGGCGGCGGCCGTCGGCGTCGGTTCGCGCCGGTCGGCGGCCAGATCGCACAGCGACCAGTCGACTTCGTGCCCCACGCCGCACACGACGGGGACGGGACAGCGGGCGACTTCCCGCACCAGCTCCTCGTCGTCGAACGGATTGAGATCCTCCTTGGCGCCGCCGCCGCGCACCAGAAGCACGACCTCTACCCCCGCCAGAGCCGAAGCCCGTCTCATCGCCGCGGCGGCGCTTTCGGCCGCACGGACGCCCTGCACGAGACAAGGAACGACGATCAGCTCGGCGGCGGGGAAACGGGTGCGGAACTGCCGGATCACGTCCTGAACGGCAGCCCCCGTGTCGGAGGTGACGCAGGCCGCGCGCCGCGGATAACGCGGCAGGGAGCGTTTGCGCGCGGGAGCGAAAAGCCCTTCCTTTTCCAGTTTGAGACGGAGCTCCTCTTTGGCTCTCGCGGCCGCGCCCAATCCGAGCGGATATATTTTACGTGCATAGATCTGCACGGCGCCGCGCGCCTCATAAAGCCGCACGCTGCCCGAAACCACGACGCGATCGCCGACCGCCGGCCAGAGGAGCGTCCCCGCCGCGTCGCCGCGGAACATCACGCAGGGCATCGAAGCGTTCTGCCCTTTCAGGACGAAATAAACGTGCCCGGAGACGTGACGTTTGAAATCGGTCAGTTCGCCTTCGACGACGAGATGGGCGAGCGTCTCGTCGTAGTCGAGCAGATTTTTTACCCGCAGAGCGACCTCGTCTACGGTCAGAGGCGCGGCGTCTTTTTTGACGCGAACGGGACCGTAACGGATCATAACAGAGAAAGGCCCTTGACGATACGAGACAGGACGCCGTTGACGAAACGAGGCGAATCGTCGCTGCCGTACTCTTTGGCCAGCAGCACGGCTTCGCTGAGCGCGACGCCGACCGGGACTTTTTTCGCGATCACGGCCTCGTACAGCGCCAGGCGGATGATCGTGCGGTCCACCAGGCTCATGCGCTCGGTCTTCCATTCGGTCGAGTACGTTCCGATCAAGGCGTCGATCTCAGCAAGGGCGCCGCGCACGGAACAGGCGCGCTCGCAGGATCGGCGATAGGCCGCCAAGGGAACCCGCGACACCCCGATTTCCTCGTCGGCGCCGGCTTCCCCGCTTTCAGCTTCAGCGCCGTTTTCCGCCGCGGCTTCCGGCTCGACGAAAAGCTCTTCCAGAAACGCTTCGATCTCACGCTGGTCAAGCTTCTTTCCACCCAGAGAATCCAGCGCGCACAGAATTTGGAAAAGGCGCACCCGCGCCGCATGAAGCGATTCCTGTATGTTGTCTTTATTCGTCACCACTGGGGACCTCTTTTCAAAAAGGGCAAAAGATTCTGCAGCTTGGCCCAGCCTCCGCCGGAAATAAGCCACGACGAAAGCAGCCACGTGCCGCATCCTAAACCGACGTAAACGGCAAAGCCTCCCCACGAAAGGGCAAAAAAGGCAAACACGCCGCAGGCGCAGTTGATCCAGAACGCAGGCTGCCCGCAGAGAGAATGCTCCAGGTAGGGCGACTCGGCGAGAAAGCGGCTCTGTCTGATCCACTGCAATCTGGGCAGCTCCATCCCCATGGCGCGCAGGTCCTCGGTGATGGCCTTGGCGCGGCGCATATCGTCCTCGCGGCTCCAGAACTCGCGCTTGTCGTTGATCACGACAAGACACAAACGATCGTGCGCGCGCAGTCTGACCGCGCTGCACTGGACTCCCTGGGGAAGATGGCGGGAAACGAGAGAGAGCACCGCCTGCGTATCCACTTTGATAAATCCATAGGGCGTACGCCCAAAATCCTGATACGTCGCGCATGCCTCCTTTCTCTACGACAGCAGCCGGCCCGAAGACGAGCCGGCTGTTATGTTACTCTCCGGCAGTGGTCGCCGCTGCCTTTGCTCCAGTTTCTCCCGTTCCTTGCTCTTCTTTTGGGGCCTGTTCGCCGAAATAAACTCCCTGGACAAAAATGTTCACGGCCTTGACTTCGTAGCCGATCGAACTCTCCAGCTCCTTTTTCAGGAATTCCTGCAAATCCCAGGCCACGTCCGGAATACGAAGCCCGTAGCGAACGAGGACGTAGGCGTCGACGGAGATCTGCGACTGCGTCCCTTCTTCGAGCGAAACGCGCACGCCCTCGGGATTTTTTCGTCCCAGTCCCAGCACCGACATGCCGGCGTTCGCCGGCACCACCGAGGAAACCCGCGCCAGCGCCCGACGGGCGATTTCCTGAACGACGTCTTCGGAGATGTGGAGCAGGCCGTCGGTCGACTTCGGGTCCTCCTCGCGGGCTTCCTCTACGGCGCGTTCCAGGTCGAAATCGGATTTATAGAGCGGCTCGGACGTCTGGTCCAGCTCGTCAATCGGCGTCATGATCCTCCGCCTCTAAATCCACGTCGACCTTTTCCCCGCAGTCGGGACACTCAACGCAGTGATCGTCGGGAGAAAGCATGGACGTTTGGCAGTAAAAATGCAGGCCGCAGGACGGACAGGCGACTTCCGTGTAATCGTCTTCGAGAGACGCTTCGTCTTCGTCGAGTTCTTCGTCGATGCCCAGACGCGATTCGACGTCGGACAGATCGGCGTCGAGCTCGCCGCAGATCGAATAGAGGTCGTCAGCCGCGCTCCGCTGCTCCTCCAGCTGTTTTTTCAGCTCGCCGTTCTCGTCCGCCAACGCCTCCAGCGCCTCGACGACGGCATTAAAGAGAGAAAGCGCGAGCTTGTCTTCCGGCTTGCCGGCGTCGAGAAGTCCTTTGACATAGGCGATCTTTTCACGTGCGCTCATTGCGGATCTCTCCTTTGCGAAAAACAGGTTCGAAACAGTCTTTCCGTACAGGCTGAAAGACGCAGTTTCCAGTTCTTCTTAATAAAATATAAAATGTTCCACGTGGAACACTTCAATTATTTTTTCACTCGTTCGACGTACTCGCCGGTACGGGTGTCGACGACGACGCTCTCGCCGTTCATGACGAACATCGGCACCGTGATGACCAGGCCGGTCTCCATCGTGGCCGGCTTGCCGCCGCCGGCGGCCGTGTCGCCCTTGAAGTTCGGCTGCGTGTCGACGATCTTCAGCACCACGCTGTTGGGCAGCGTGATCCCCATGACCTTGCCCTCGTACATGTCGAGACTGACTTCGAGATTGTCCGTCAGATAATTGAGCGCCGGACCGAGAGCTTCCTTGGTCAGATAGACTTCTTCGTAGCTTTCCATGTCCATGAAGACGTAGTGGTCGCCGTCTTTGTAGCTGTACTGAGCGGGTTTCTCGTCAAAGACGATGCGTTCGAATTTATCGTTGCCGGACACGAAGCTGTTTTCGGAAATGCTGCCCGTGTCGAGGTTGCGCAGTTTGCATTTGAGCACGGCGCCGCCGCGCCCCTTCATGTGATGCTGACAGTCCACCACTTCCCACAGACCGCCCTGCCATTTCAGTTTCATGCCAGGGTAAAATTTACTCGTATCGACGATATCAGCCATTTGTTACGTACCCTCCCGAGAATCTGTTTCTCTGCCGCGAATGCAGACAGCCATGACGTTTAATTCTAATGTGTTTTCACTCCATTTGCAAGAGCGTGTGTCGTCGTTCAACGATAATGCCGCGCGTAAGCTCCGGCGGCGGACGATTCCGCCGGGATACGCCGGGGACCGTGCATAAAAAGGGAAGCGGGCCCGTGGAAGCGCGCAGGCCCGCTTGGGAGCGCCCATGAAGGCGCGGCGTTATGGAAAAACAAAAAAACGATATCGCACAGGAACAAATCCCGTCGGCGTCAAAGGAACCGACTCGTGCCGGAAACGTCGGCGGGCAAGATCGATGCGGCGGCTCCCGCGCGGCTTCGCCCCGAAACCGGCCGGCGGAACTTTTTGCGCGCGGCGCCCCACGCCCATTATTTCAGCACGGGAGATCGATCAGACCCGGCTGCCGCCACACAACGCCGCGGCGAGAGCCGCCGGTGGCCGGTCAGTGGCCGCAGCCGTCGTGGCCGCCGTTGTCCTTGTTTTCCCGTTTCGCGTCGCTGGCGGATTCCGCGGCGCGCTTGACGGCTTTTGCCCCTTTGCGCCCGAGGGCCTTGGGATCCTCACAAGCGTCAAGCATGTCCTCATAACTTTGCACCCAGCCTATACCATCGACGACTGCTTTTATTGCCTCGGTCTCCGAGGATATGGTTACCGCTCCTTGGACCACGTTTACGGCATTGACTGCCACGGTTATCTTTTTAAAATCCTTCCGTTCAGTGCTGCGATCTTTATCAGTCGCGACATCAACAAAACCCAGAATCGAATCGCCCGCCGCTAACCCACTCCCCACTACCCCACTGGTAACGACAAAAACTGCACCATACGTGCCTGCAGTAGTACCCACCATTCCAGCCACCGCGGGTGCTAATGACGGAGCGCTGAGAAAGAAAAGAGCGAGGCCTGCGACAGCAGCGGTTCCGGCCGCAGCCACCTCGCCGGCTCTGGCGACGTAGCCAAGCGTACCAGAAATGGCTGAGTCCAGCCGGGCGTCCGCCATTTCTGCTTTTATCCGGTCTTTTCGGGCCTGGGGATATTTGGCCTCCATTTCCCGCTGCCGTTTCTTCTCCTCCTTGCGGAGCCTGTCGATCTCGGCGGCCGGCACGTTGATATCCGGAGTGCCGTCCGCGATGCTGTTGAGTCCCGCCTCGATGCCGTCGAGACTGGACAGGTTGAAAGGCGCCGCATAGGCCGGAGTCGCGAACAGGAAGCTCAGCGCTTCGGCCAGCATCGTCCGCTCCTCTTCGTTCATGAAAGACACCGCCATCCTCTTCGCCACGCGGATGTTGAGGGCGTACCTCTTCGCCACGGAACTCAGTTCCTTTCTCAGCCGTGTCACCTCGTACGCCATGGCGTCCAGTTCTTCCTGCGAAGGCGTCTTTTTGCCCCGGTAGATGGCGTCGTAGATCCGCTTGCAGTAATACCTGGCGCCCATTTCCGCGTTGATGAACGCCTCGATGTACGCGTCGTGTTCCCTCAGGATCTGCGCGGCGTATTTCTTTGGAATGGTGGTTTTCTTCGGCGCTTTTTTCTTCGTTTTCGCGGCGTCTTTCTTCTTCGCGGATTTCTTCGCCGCCGGCGCCTTTTTCGCGACGGAGGCGGCCCTCTTCGCCGCGGGCGCGGCGCCTGCCGCGACGGCCGCCGCGGGAAAGCCCGAGAATGCCAGCGCGCACATCAGAAGTATCGACGTCAGGGTTTTCGCTCTCTTTCCGATTCTCATCGTGTCATCGTCCTTTCGATTTTCGTCTTTTTTTCGCGATCTGCTTTCAAAAGATCGCGGCGGCGTCTTCGAAATATATCCGCATCGAAAAGTATAACAGAAAAGCCGCCGTTTCGCACATAAAAAAACACACGCCGCGGCCATTTTCACAGAATTGCAGATGCTTTAGGCTTTTGTAACCACTTTGAATCTTTTCAAAAACGGCACAAAGACTCCCGCCTGCTGAAAAAACCGCCTGTAAAAGGACATGGCAATCCGTCCGCAGCGCCTCGGCGCGGCCGGATTGCCTTTTATATTCGCGCAGTCAGGCGCACGCGCTCCGGCCGCGCCGGCAGGTCTGCAGTCCCAGCGCAACGGACCGAAAAGTAAGACGCGGGAGCTTTCGAGCGGTTCTTTCAATGAACGGTCACAGCGACATTTTTTCAGAAGCTCTTTTCAAGGTCGGGGATTTCAAGAATATAGGGGATCAAGATCATCACGACCTGGCTGCGCGTTTTTTTATCGAGTTTGGCTTTGAAGAGCTCGCCGATCAGCGGGATGCTGCTCAGAATCGGCACGGCGGCGCGCGTGCGCGAACGGCTTTCCTTGAACAGGCCGCCGATCACGAACGGCTCGCCGTCGCGCACGCGGATCTTCGTTTCGACGGTGCGGGAGTTCGTCTGCGGGATCTGTTCGCCCTGACCGCCGCGGATCCACTGGACCACCTCGCCTGTCGCCAGGGAGACGCCGACGGTGATCATGCCGCCGCGTCCGATCCGGGGCGTCACTTCCAGTTTGGGGCCGACTTCTTCGTCGTCGTAGGTCGGATTCTGCGCGTCGTCGCGCCGCGACACGTATTTCAGTTTTTCCACGAGCTTCACGGTCGCTTTTTCGCCGTCGAGCACGGTCACCGTAGGATCCGCCAGGACGCGCGCTTTTTTCTGTTCCACCAGAGTGTGAAGGCGAAAATCCAGCATCCGCGTCGCCGTGCCGGCCAGCCGGACGATGCCGCTGCCGATCTCGCCGGGAAGATTGGCGGAAGTGTCCAGATTCCCCAGCGGCCCCTCGGCCGTGCCGGGCTTGTGACCGCTCTGCGCGAATCCCGCCGAGAGCGCGCCGTTCTGGTAACTGCCCCACCACCAGTCGTAAACGGCGTTGAGGGCCGTTTCGAGCTGGTCGCTCGCGTCGTCGTTCACCTCGATGATGCGCGCCTTGAGCATCACCTGCCGTCCCGGCGCGTCGAGCAGGCGGAGCGTTCGCCGCACTTTTTCCTGCTGAAAGGCCGTTCCCGTGACGATGATCAGATTCTGGCGCTCGTCAACCAGCACTCTGTTGGCCGGCGAAGCGAGCTCCGCCAGGTCTTTCAGCAGGGGCGCGGTCTTCTGCGCTTCCGCATAGGCGACGTGATAACTCTTGGTCGTCAGGCGCCCCGTCAGCAGGCCCAGCGAATTTTTCGCGCCGACGACGACGGTCCGGCCAACGACGCTGAAGCCGAGATTCTGAGAACGGAGCACGAACTGAAACACGTCCGCGAAGGGAGCCTCCCTGAAGGCCAGCGTCATCCTCGCGTTCTGCGGCACCGAGGCGTCGACGACGATGTTCACGTCCGCCATCGCGCCGAGGAGGCGGAAGACGTCCGCCAGATCGCAGTCTTTCAGGTTCATGGAGATCTTTTTCGACGAAATGCGCCCGGCGTCTCCGCCTTCCTGCAGAATCGGCGTTTGTTCCCGATCCCGGGCGCGCCCGCCTTTTGCGAAGCGGATCCGCATGCGGCCGCTCCCGGCCCCTCTGACGTCGCCGAGCTGCAACGGTTCTTCGCAGAAAAGCGTGATCAGCGTGCTGCGGTTGGAGTCTTCCACTTTGATATGAGGGACCAGCGGCGTATCGAGATCGCGCTCGTAGTTCAGCGCGGGGAAGCGCACGCCTTCGAGCGCCAGCGTCAGGGAATTTTCATTCCTGTAAGCCAGTTCGGGGCGTTTCAACGCCTGCCCCTCCAAGGACAACACGATATGCGAATCCCCGGCCTGTTCCACGCGAAGCGCCCAGAGCCGGGGCTCCGCGCGCGTTCCTGCCGCAAGTTCCGCCGGCAGGAAAAGGGGAAACAGGAACAATGCAAGCGCCGCGCAATGCTTCTTCGGATTCATACGCCCCTCCTATTCCAGCGGCACGAAAAATTTTTGCCCGCGCCACTGACAGGTCATGCCCGTCTGCCCGATCGTCAGGATCCTCACGCCGTTCAGCGATTGCCCGGGGACGGCCAGGACCGTCCCCGCCGCCCCTTCGACGGCCACGGCTGCCCACTGCCGGCCGCCGGACGAAACGACGCCGCGCAGCGCCAAAAGGGGACGATTCAGGATCCCATCCGGCGAAGCATCGTCGCCGCCGTCCCATGATTCGTCCCACGCCGCCGCCCGCTTCAGGACGTCGAGCCGCCGCTGCAGAATCCGTTCCAGTTCGGCGCTCCGCGCGACCGGCGCCGGTTCCTCGGGCGCCGCCGCCGCGATGGCGATTTTCGCGGGACGAAAGAGCCGACGCTGCCAGAAGACGGTGAAAATCAACGAAAGGATCGCGCAGCCCCAACAGAAAACGCCGGCCGCCGTCCTGATCCTGCCGGGAATCGCGCTCACGACGCCGCCCCCTTCCGCAAAAAGGCCGACAGCGTCATGTCCACGCCGAACGACCGCTCGCCGGTACGGCGCGCCTCCACGCGGTCGATGCAAAAAAACTCGCGGCGCGCCAGCAGTTCGCTCAAAAAGGCGCGGATGCCCTGCCCCCGTGCCCGCAAAGCCGCCTCGAGACGCACCGCCCCAAGCCGATCGGGATCCGGCGACAGGGACACGGCGCACTCGACCTGTGCCGCCAGCGCGCCCTGTTCCAGCGCCGCCTTCAAATCTTCGGGCGTGTCTGCCGGAACGATCGGCAGTTTGTCGAAACGATCCCGCTCTTCCCGCAAAGCGGCGATCCGAGCCGCCAGCGTTTCTGCGCGGGCTCCGCGGCGCTCGGCGAGCAGCCGCAGCTCCGCCGTGCGCGTTTTCAGATCGTCGATGCGGGACACGATCCGACTCTGCGCCCACACCACGGCAAGCATCAGCGCGACGGCCGCCAGCCCGCGAAAAACGGGCGCCGTCCCCGTGAGTTTTTTCATCGTCCCCGCCTCGTTCCTTCCAGACACAGGAGCAGACTTCCGCCGCTCAGGAGCCGGCGCTCCGTGATTCGCAGCGGCGCGTAGGGCAGACGCGCAAGCTTTTCGAGGACGTGATCCGCGGCCTCGCGATCGGCGAACAGGATCTCGATCCGACAGCGTTCCCGGTCCGCCGCGACGGCTTCCAGCTCCCCCGTCTCCGGCAAGGCGCCGGCGAGCGCCGTCAGGATTTCAAGCGCCGGCGCCGAGCTTTGCCCGTGCTCGATCATGGCCCTGAGCTGACCGTCGTGCGCTTCAAGCTCCCCGCACACTTCGCTCAGACGCGCCGCGGCCGCCGCCGCTTCGCGCTCCGCTTCCAAAACCGCGGCGTACTGCGACTGCAGACGCGGCCACAGCGTCAGCGCGCAGATAAAAAACTGCAAAAAACACAAAAACATCACGGCAAACGCCCCGTATTCGCGCAGAAAGCGCTTCCATCCCGGCTCGACCGGCTCGAAATAGGAAGCCGGCAGCAAATTGAATTCAGTCTTCATGAGCGAACCTCAGCAACAAACCGACGACGTCGTACCAGCCGGGATCGGCCGGAGGCACGAGAGCCGCCGGACAAAGGCCGTCGAAATCGATCTCCCGCGCCGCCGCGCGCAGATCGCCGAACGGGAGCGCGGCCGGCGCGGAGGCGTCTTTTGCGATATAAACCGGCGGCGCGGTCCCGCCGAAGTTTTCGGAAACATAATCCAAGGTCCTGTTTATTTCCGAACACATCTGCGAATTCCAGGCAAACTCTTCGGCCGGGAGGGCGACGCTGCGAAAGACCAAGCCGCTTCCCTCGGAGACGAACGCGCAGTGCAGCGAACCTTCGCGTGCCATGACCAGCAGGAAACGCTCTGCGGCGATGACGGAAGCGAAAGCGCGCGTCGAGGCGACGATCTGCGGTTCCGCGGCGAAGACGCGCCCCCGCGAGCCGCGCAGACTTTCGAGAAACGGCACAACCTGCGCCTTCGCACAGGCCGCGCCCACAAGGTTCAGCCGGGCGCCGGCCGGCGCGGCCGCCTCGCAGAGATCGAACAGCGCTTCGCCGAAATCGAACGGGAAATAATCGGAAAAACACCACGCCATGGAGGCGCGCGCCTCTTCCAGATCGGCCGCCGGCAGGGAAAACAGCTGAAAAATGCAGTCGGCCGACGGGATCCCTACGGCGAAAGGGAGCCTGCCCCAGCGGAACGCCAATTTTCTGCGCAGAAACGCGCCCAGGGCCGCCCCGTCCACCAGATGCCCGCGGCTGACCACCCCGTCGGGAAGAGATATTTTATCGGCGTTGACGAGCCGCGCCCGTCCGCCTTCCCGCAAAAGTTCGCCGTAGCACGCACAGCGATCGCGCAGCGCCAGCGCCGCCCCCGCGCAGCGTTCAGTTCTCCGTTTCCACAGCATCGTCCCGCTCCTTCCCCGAGCACACCGCTTCAGCGAGTCCGCCTGGACAGCCTGACTTCGCGCGTTCCTCCCCGTCCCGGCCAGGTCACCAGGACCGTACAGACGCTCCCCTCCGCCGAAGGCGACAGGTCGACAGAAACGTCAAACGAAGCGAAGCCGCTGGAAAAATTTTCCAACAGCTTCTCTGGCGAAGGGACCTTCCCCAACGCCTCCACTTCCTCGACGCACGAAAGCGCCCCCCGCCAGGCTTCCTGACGACGGCGAAGCTCAACGGCGGCGTGCAGGTTTTCCGTAAAGGCGGAGGCCAGCAGAGGCAGAAAAACGGCCGCGAGCGCCGCGGCGATCAGGCACTCGACCAGCAGAAAACCTTTTCTCATCGCGCCCCTCGTCATGAGAACGACCGCACCGCCTGCAAAATCGGCAGAAAGATCGCCGCGACGACGGCCGCGGCCGCCAGCCCGACCGCGATGATCAACAGCGGTTCGAGGACGGACGTCAGCCGTTTGATCCCCTCGTCGAGCGCCCTTTCATGCCACTCCGCGGCCCGCAGCAACATTTCGTCCATTTTCCCAGTCTGCTCCCCCGCCGCGATCAAAGTCGCCGTGACCGGCTGCAGCAGAGCCAGTTCCCGGGCCCGGGCCGCCAGGCCGACTCCCCGGGAAGCGGCGTCGTGCAGTTCCATCAGCGTCCGGGCCATCGCGGCGTTGCGAGAAGTTTCCGCGCTGAGCTCGAGCGAACGCAGCAACGGCACGCCGGATTTCAGCAGCAGCCCCAGACTGCGCAGCGAACGCGCCAGCGCCGCTTTCGCCCGCAGCGCGCCGACGACGGGGACCTTCAGCCGCAGACGGTCGATCGCCAGACGCGCCCCGGGCACCCGGCGCAGCCCCCAGAGCGCGCCGGCGGCGGCAGCCAAGCCGGCAAACAGGAAAGACAGGATCAGCGAAAGATGTCCGCTCACGTAAAAAAGCCGAGCCGTGAGCGCCGGCATGGGAATTTTCAGACGCGCGAAAATCCCGTGGAACTTCGGCAGAACGAAAACGAACATGACCAGAAGCACCGCAAGAGAGAAGAACAACACCAGCGCCGGATAGGTCAGCGCGGAAAAAATTTGGGAGCGCAGCCGTTCACGGCGCTCGTACCGTTCCGCCACAAGCTCCAGCGATTCGGAAAGCCGCCCGGTCTCTTCGCCGACGGAGAGCATCATCCGGTCGACCGGCTCGCCAAAACGGCCGTCTCTCATCGCCCGGCTCATGGCGTGTCCGCCGTTGACTCCCCGGCACACCCGCCGGATCTTTTCGATCATCGGAACGCAGCGGCTCGTCTCCGCAAGCCGCTGCAGGGAAACGCCCAGCGGGATTCCCGCCGCGGTGAAGAGCGCCAGTTCCCGGAAAAACAACGCTTTCTGCAGCAGCGGGATCGTGCCGATAGCGCGCAGTTTACGCCAGAGCGACGCCGCGGGCCGCGCCGCTTTTTCCGAAGCGCCGGCTTCGATCGCAAGCGGCAGCAGGCTCTGCCGACGCAAAAGCCGCGCCGCTTCCCGCGCGTTCGCGCCCTCGACCACGCCCGTTCGCAGCTCTCCGGCGGAAGACCGGGCCCGATAGGAGAATTTCATGACGTCATCGACCGGCCGTCCAGAAGACGCTTCATCTCTTCGCCGTCAAACGCGCCGGCAAGGGCGGCTTCCGGCGCGATGCGCTCCTGCTCGACGAGCCGCAGCAAAGACTGTTCCATCGTGTGCATGCCGTCGCGCTGCGACGTTTGCAGCATCGTCTTCAGCTGCGCCGTGCGCGACTCGCGGATCGCGCTCCGCACCGCCGGCGTGGCGACGAGCATTTCCGTGGCCAGGCAGCGGCCGCCCGCGCGCTGCGGGACCAGCCGCATCGCGCACACGCCCGCCAGCGAAAGCGCCGTCTGCGCGCGGATCTGCGCCTGCTGCGCCGCCGGAAAGACGTCGATGATGCGTTCAACGGCCTGGGACGCGTCCGGCGCGTGCAGCGTCGCCAGCACCAGATGGCCGGTTTCGGCGGCCGTGACGGCGGCGGAGATCGTCTCGCCGTCGCGCATTTCCCCGATCCCGATCACGTCGGGATCCTGCCTCAAAGCGTCCCGCAGGCCGGCCGCGAAGCTTGGGCAATCGCGACCGATCTGACGCTGGTGAAGCAGCGCCCGTTTGCCCTCGTGCACGAACTCAACGGGATCTTCCAGCGTCACGATGTGGACGCGGCACGTCCCGTTGAGCCAGTCGACCAGAGAGGCCAGCGCCGTGCTCTTACCGCTCCCGCACGGCCCGGTGAACAGCAAAAGGCCGTGGCCTTTCGCGCAGAGTCTTTTCAGAACCGCCGGCAAACCGCACTGTTCCGGCGCCGGGATTCGAGCGGGGATCAACCGGATCGCCGCCGCGGGCTGGCCCATGCTCCAGAAGCAGCTGAGGCGGAATCGCCTCGGCGCGGAGGGAGCGCCGAATTCATGCGCGGCGCTGACGCTTTTATTCAGTTCCCAGTCGTCCCATTCCGCCGCGGAGAGCATCCGCCTGATGGACGCCAGCAGCCATTCCCGGCCGACCACGGCGCGCCCGCCGTCCTCGAGCCGGCCGTCGACGCGGAACAACGGCGCGCGGCCGCAGGAAAGATGAACGTCGCTGGCCCGGCGCTCCGCTGCTTCGTCGAACAAAGCCCACAGATCAGGTTCCGGCATGGCAATCACCTCACGTCGATGGCGCCGAAAACTTCTTCGTAACTCGTCACGCCGGCCAGCGCTTTGGCGATGCCGCCGCGCTCCAGCGTCCTCATGCCCTTGCGGACGGCCGCCTCGAGCAGCCTGGAGACGCTTTCCTCGCGCGCGATCAGAGCGGAGATTTCTTCGTCGACGGCGAGGACCTCAAAGATCGCCGTCCGTCCCGCATATCCCCGGCCGTCGCATCGCGGGCAGCCGACAGGCCGGTAAAACACGCTGCCGCGCGGAAGCTCCAGGCGCTCGCATTCGCGTTCGGGCAGCGCGTACGGCTGCCGGCAATGAGGGCAGAGTTTGCGCACCAGGCGCTGAGCCATCACGCCGCGCAGCGCCGAGGCCACGAGGAAGGCGGGCGCGCCCATGTCGATCAGGCGCAGCGCCGCGCTGGCGGCGTCGTTGGTGTGCAGCGTGCTCAAGACGACATGACCGGTCAGCGCGGCGCGGACGGCGAGCAGCGCCGTTTCGCCGTCGCGGATCTCTCCCAGCATGACGATGTCGGGATCCTGGCGCAGGATGGAACGCAGCGCCGCGGCGAAGGTCAGCCCGCTGCGCTCGTTGACCTGCACCTGAGTGACGCCGGGAATGTCGTACTCCACGGGATCTTCCACGGTCACGGCGTTAAACTCGGCAAGGTTCAGCCGCTCCAGCATGGCGTACAGCGTCGTGGTCTTGCCGCTGCCGGTGGGGCCGGTGTTAAGGATGACGCCGTTGGGGACCTTCAGCAGATCCTTGATCCGCGCCAGCTCTGCGGCCTCGCAGCCCAGTCCTTCGAGCCCGCGCAGCGCCCGCTCCCGGTCGAGGAGGCGCAGGACCGTTTTCTCGCCGTGGACGGAGGGAAGCGTGGAAATGCGAAGATCCACTTTGCGCCCGTCGACGTCCCGTAAAATGCGGCCGTCCTGAGGAAGACGGCTTTCGGCGATGTCCATCCCCGCCATGATCTTGACGCGCGCCGTCACGGCCCGGTGGATCGCCGCCGGGAAACGGACCGCGTCCACAAGCCGGCCGTCGATGCGGAAACGGACCCGCGACTCTTTTTCGCCCGGCTCGACGTGGATGTCGGAGGCGCGTTCGCCGATCGCCTGAGCGATCATGCTCTCCACGATCCGGGAAACCGGCGAAGCGTCGTCCAGCCGTTCCGGTGCCGCTTCGTCGTTCCTCTCGTCGTGCAGATAATCCGCGGAGAGGCGGGCGATGCGTCCCGAGAATTGATAGGCGCGGCGGATCTCGGCCGCGAGGTCGGGAACGGTCGAGGGGACCAGCTCCACCCGCCGGCGCGTCAGCGTCTGCAGTTCATCGGCACAGGGCAGGCGCCGCGGCTCCTCCGCCATGACGCGCAGATGTCCGTCGGCAGCGATCGTCAGCGGCAGGACGCAAAGCCGCGCCGCCGTTTCGAACGAGATCAGCCGCAGCGCCTCCGGCGCAGGATGCAGCCTGGCCAGCGCCACGCGGGACGGCGGCAGAGCGCCGCTTTCCCCAAGCGTCATAGACGTCATCTCCTTACCTGTAGAGCGTGTAATAGATCCCCGACGACGGCGCCGGCAGAACCGACGAGACGGGAACGACAGCTGGCCCGTCCGCGCCGTTTTCCAGCACCACGACTTTGCCGTCCCGGACCGCCAGAGCGGCCGCCTTGTCGGAGAGCGTTTCCGCAGCCGCGAGCCTGCCGGGCGTCAGATCGACGACCTGCAAAACGCGGCGCTCCTCCTCCCGGCCCAAGAGGTAGAGCAGCCCGTCATAGAAAAGCGCGCTGACGACGTCATGAAAACCTTTGAGCTCCAGCCACCAGCCCCAGCCGCTGCCGCGCCAGGGCGCCGCGCTCCAGCGCAGACTTTTCAGCCCCTCCGGCGCGGCCGCGACCAGAGTGTCCGCGCCGTTCCCGCCGACGAAAGCCAGCCACAGCCCCCGGGGCACAAGGCAGGGGATCGGCGCGAAACAAAAATCCAACTCATCGAAGAGCGTTATCTTTTCCAGATCGATCCGTTCGGAAAAACGAAAACCTTCCGCCTGGCGCAGAAAAATCTGCACGCCGCCGCGGCTGTCGCAGAGCGCCACACGCTGCAAGCGCCCGGAAGAATCGTTCAGGGCCAGCGGCGGCAGGCAAAGTTCCGCGTCGCCGCCGCCCTCGTTTTGCCCCGTCAGTTTCCCGCTCAAAGCGTCGTAGCTCAGCAGCCGCCCGCGCGCGCCGGCGCCGGAGGGCACCAGCAGAGACCATTTTCCGGCGAGGGGAAACGCCAGCGGCGCCGCCGCGGCATACCCGAGCGGCGAACAGCCGTCTTCGACGCCGCCCCAGCAGAGACAGTCGCCGTTTGCCAGATCCTCGCGCCCCCAAAGAAAAGAAGGCGCGAGGGGATCGGTCACGTCGAGGCAGAAAAGGGCGCGGGCCCCCGGCCCCAAACTGCCCCACAGCAAAATCCGTTCCCGCGAGGAAACGGTCACCCGCTCCGCCGTCAAACCGCCGGCCGCCAGCCAGGGCAGCTCCGTTGGGGAACTCGCCCGCGCCAGGGCCTCCGCCCGCGTTTTCCAGCAGAGCTGCGGCGGCGCAAAAGCCCAGCGTTCTTTTCCCGTCGCCGCGTCGAAGGCGCATATCAGCCCGTCGTCGGTCTGGACGTACAGAGAGTTTTCCGCGTCGACCATGGCGGCCGGAAAAGGCGCGCCCGGCAACGCATCCTGAAGCCGGGCGCGCCACTCGTCCCAGAGCGCTTCATCGACGCTGAAGTAATTTCCCGCCGCGGGGTCGTACCCGCCAAGCGGGCGCAGCTCCCCCGCCGCCGGCCCGTCGCGCCCGCACGGCACGACGAGCACCCGGCGCGGCGATCCGACGGACGACTCCCAGATGATCCGTTCCGTTTCGAACGCGTCGCCGAAGAGACGCTTTTGTATCTTGCCCTCGTCGCCGCAGGGACTTGGGCGTTCCCGCCGCAGCGGCACGTAACCGCCGCGGCGTCCGTTCTCCCGGAAGAGCAAAGGCGTCCCCGTCAGTTCCCACTCCGAATTCCGCGAGAAACTGGAAAGTTCCCGCCGGTTTACCGGCAGCGCCGGCGCCTCGGCCCGCAGACTTTCCGCCGAAAACAAAAACAGGACCGCGAGAAATCCGAGAAATCCCGGCCGCATCATCGTTCCACCAGGACAACCCGCTCGAGCGTCACGGCATGAAGCGCGTCCGCCGCCGGTAAACGAGGACGCGCCGTGACCACAACGCGCCAGGCCCCTTTTTGAAAAAGCGGGCGTCCCGCCTGCCCCGCCTGAAGCTGCGCGTACGACTGGCGAAAAACCAGCGGCGGCTCGCCGTCCAGGCACATCCCGCCCACCGAGGGCGGATACGCGGCGACCCTTGAATTCACATTCAAAGAGGGAGAAACGGTAAAAAGGCACCACTGAACGCGACTCTCCACCTCCGCGTCAGCCGTGGAGAACCGTCCGATGTCCGGCGGCACGGCGATCTCCAGCTGTTCCGGGCCGGCCGCAGGTGAAACCGGCATCATCCCGTATCCTCCGCGCGGGTTTTCCGGTTTGCGCTGAAAAATCCACCTCGTGGCGCGTTCAAGCGCGTCCCGCGCCGCCGCGTCGAGCTTCGCCTGCAGGATGGAATCGCCGACGCTCCGCTGCAGCCCGCGCCAGCGCGCGTACTCCAGCGCCAGCATTCCGGCCAGGGCCGAGACGACAATCAGCAGGACCGCCAGAGCGCTGCCCCGCCGCTTCAGAGTCCGAGCTTCCATGTCCGCGAGGCCTCCAGCGCCTTTTCTCCGGCGGCGAACTGCACTTTGACGCCGAGCAGACGCCGCTCTTCGTCAAGGCGAAACCCCAGCGCCTGCACGCCATGAAACATCGGCTGTTCATGACTGCCGTCATGATAATCGACATAGACCGTTCCATTTTTAACGAAAACCTTCATCGCCAGAAGCCGGCAGACCGGCGTTCCCCACGGCACGGCAAGGGGTACCCGCGCCGTCACCGTCGGAGATTCGCCGGCCGCCTCGCGGACGATCCGCACCGGCACCTCCGTCCCCGGGAACAAAAGCCAGCTGACCGACAGCCTGGCGTCCACCGTGTTCTCTTCCTTGACGGCGCCGGAGAACAGACTTTTCACCGGAACGTTCGCTTCCGCCTGGAGCTCTTTCAGCACGACATTCCCCGTCGGCATGCAGGAGACGAGACGGAGCGTGTTCCCCCAGCCGGCGCCGGCGGAGCGGAAACCGTATCCGTCAACGGAGTCGCCGACGGAAACGTTTTTTTGCCAGAGCGACCAGGCCGGCATGGAGTACAGCGGCAGCGGGGGCGAAAACAGATCCGCCTGCCAACGTTCGGGCAGTCCGACGCCGCAATGCTTCACCGGAGTTTCCAGAAAAGCGAAAACGCGTTCCGCGCTGCTCCAGCCGGCCCCTGAGACATAATCCTCGCTGCGGTGGAAGGACTCGACGGCATTCTGCATGACGAAAAGGGCGCCGCCGCTCAGCAAAACAAAAAGAGGAAGCGCCGTCAGAACCTCGACAAGCGTCATTCCTCTTCGTCTGCGTTTTCCGCTTCGCATCGCGCCGGCCTCCCCATCACTTAAACACGACTCTCAGCCTCATTGAAACGATAAACCCAATAAGTTATTTTTTATTTTATCAGAACTGTTTTTTCTTATCAAGAGAGACCTCTTATATTTTTTATGAAGAAGTTCACAAAAAATACGTTCGTTTTTGAACGCCAATGATACAGTAAATCTGCTGATCGCATATCAGCACGGCATTCTGTCTGCTCCCGCTCTTTGGCTCTCCATAAGGAAAAACCATGCACGCCGATCGCAGCGACAGGGACGCACCGTTCTACATGTGTCGGCAGCCTCCGCAAACATGAAAGCGCGAGAACGGATCGCCGAAAGAAATCAGCGCCCCATCCTCGCGCTTGCGCCGTCGACCGGTTCTTCTCCGCTCCTCCAGACGTTTTCGCCGCGAAGCGATCCTTTATGACGACGCGCTCAATCCCATTCTTTCATCAGCAAAAAGTCACGGATATTGAAGTATTTGATGCCGTCTCGCCCCATATCGAACTCGTCCGATGAAACGACATATTTGGGGAAATTGTCGGGGATCCCTTTGTACGCGCCAAACTCGCGTTCGACCGTCTCCCTGCCGGCAAGCAGATAGGCGACCTGCACGTACAGCTTGCTGGCTCCCCTGCTGGCGACAAAATCGATCTCTTTCGCACCGTTTCGGCCAACGTTGACGCTGTAGCCGCGGCGCAGCATTTCCGTACAGACGATGTTTTCCAGCACTTGATCCACGTCTCTCATATTTTGACCGTAAACAGCTTCGCGAATGCCATGATCGGCAACGTAATATTTTTCATTGACCGAGAGAATTTTTTTACCGATAAGGTCCGCGCAGCTTATCCTGTTGAAAAGGAACGCATCCGTGCAGGCTCTGACATAGTTCAGAACCGTATCGTGAGCCGCGGCCCGTTTCTCGTTCTTGAAGTATTTGGAAATAGCGTACGCGCTGAAAGGATGTCCCACGTTGGCGACAACGTAAGCGACAATGCGTTCCAGAAGATCCACGTCGCGAATTCGCACGCGGCTCACGACGTCTTTCAGAATCACGGAGTTGTAGAGTTCGCGAAGATACTGAGCGCACGCCTCTCTGTTCTCGATCAGATGAGTCAGGAAAGGCATGCCTCCGAGCTGGATATAACTGCGGAAAGCTTCGACAGCTCCCAGTCCCGGATTTCTCTGCCGCGACATCTCGAGAAACTCCTCGAACGAGAAAGGATAGACGACAAATTCGACATAGCGACCGGCGAGATAAGTCGCCAACTCCCCCGAAAGCAATTTTGCATTGGAGCCCGTGATATAGATGTCGCAATCGAAATCAACGCGGCAGGAGTTGACGCATTTCTCCCAGCGTTCGACCTCCTGAATCTCGTCCAGAAACAGATACGCCTTGCCGCGAATCCCGGAAATCCTGCGTTTCAATTCCTCGTGAAGCGCTTCGGCGGTACAGAGTCCGGCGTTGTCCATTTGTTCAAAGTTGATTGAGACAAATTGCTCTCGCGAAGCCCCCATTCTCAGGATCTCATCCTGAATCAGCTCAAGCATGACGGACTTGCCGGAACGGCGCAAACCAGTCAAGACCTTTATAAGCTCATTGCCGATGAACGGCCGGATACGCTCCATGTACCGCTCCCGCTTGATCATAAGTCTATAACCTCCCTTTCATGGATAAAATCATTATAATTCAAATACAATCGCAAAGCAAAGTTCTGATTTTGATTTTGGCTAACGTGTTAGTCAAAATCAAAATCAACAAGTTCAGATTCCCATGCATCACAGACTTCTCGTCTTACTATCCATCAAGGATAACCTCATCAGATTTTCTGGCGCGACGGCAAAAACGAGAGCTTAGGACCGTTTTCCAATGATCGCTCCTCCCCGCTTTCCGCGCCGATGAAACCCTTAAAACTCGTCAGTTCGACTTTACGACCTTCACTTCATCAATACGCTCCCATCGCTCCAACGTGCGTCTCTCCGTCGTCTTCATTCCCATTGACTTTTTGGGACAGCCTCTTTTTTTCCGGCCCGGACAGCGCCCGCATTTTTGCGCGAGGGGAAAAGCCCGGATTTTGCAGGACATTGCAGTAAAAAGCTCCACGTGGAACATTACGGCCGGCAAATATGCACAGCGACTTTTCCCGGCTCAGGGCTCGACTGGCATTTTTCCGGAACTTTTCGTATAATGAACAAATCTTGCAGATACTGACTTCCACTTTGCTTTTCGTCAAAACGATTCTTGTTCGCAAAGGACGGTTCAGCATGAATCCAGCGCTTTGCTCGGTCATTATTCCCGCTTCGAAGGCGGAAAGGACGATCTCGCTCGCCCTCGACAGCCTGATCGCCCAAACCTGCCCCGACTGGCGCGCGTTCGTCATCGTCGACGGCCCGGAAGGCAACGATGCAACGTTAAAGATCGCCAGCGGCTACGCAGTGCGCGACCGCCGTTTTGAAGTTCTGTGCAACCGGCGCAACCTCGGCGCCGCCGACTCCCGCAACCGCGGCGCCCGCGCCGCCAAGACCCCCTGGATCGCTTTTCTCGACAGCGACGACGTCTTCCATCCCGACAAGCTCGAACGGCAGCTCGCCTTGGCGGAGCAAAAAGGCGCTTCCTTCCTGTGCAGCGCCTACAACATGATTTCCTACCCGGCGCGGACTCTGTGCAAAGTGTCGCGTGTTCCCCCGCGGATCACCCGCGGCGACCTGATCAAATGGAACTCCATCGGCTGCTCCACCGTCATGCTCCGCAGCGAACTGGCGCGAAAGCACCCCATGGACGCCCGCGCCATTCACGAAGATTACCTGTGCTGGCTCCAGTGTCTCCAAGAGTGCGACTGCTTTGCCTGCCAGGAATCGCTGACCGATACCCTGATCCTCCCCGGCTCCCGCAACCACAGCAAGCTCCGCGCCGCCAGAGGCGTATGGGAAATTTATCGGCAACATCTGGGACTGAGCGCGCTCCGATCAATAGAGTACATGTGCGGATACGCGATCCGGGGATTCTTGAAATATATCTAAACTCGGGGCGTCCCCGAACAGCCATCGAGCTTTTGGGCTCCGGCGTGACCGGCGCTTTTTTCAGAGTTTCACGGCCGCAGACATAACAAAAAAACGCCCGAAGCGAACGCATTGTGTCCGTTCGCCTCGGGCGTTTGTCATCGCGCGCGGAAGGAAAAACTCTCCAGCGCCTCTATTTTTATGACGGCGCTCCGCGGAGCGCCGCTCTTGTTTTCGGTTTATCTGTTCTCCGTTTTACTCGTTGTCCAGCAGCACCGTGGTGGTACGCTCGGTCACTTCCGCCTTGAGAGCGCCGGTCAGCGCGTCGTCGAACGCCGCGCCGGCTCCGACGATGGCGTTCATGCAGCCGGTCACCGTCTCCGCGTTCAGATCGTCCTTCACATCGGACACCGAAATGGTGCGCTTGCCGCCGCTGGCCAGGCCGAATTTCATCGCAAGGGTCTTGGGCATCCCCGTCACCTCCTTTCGTTTTTCCCGTCACAAACCGCCTTATTCGGCGGAAACCACGTTCTCGTCAACGCGCAGCACTTCCAGCACCGGGTTGCTGATCACCGTGCCGATCGCGCCCGCTACGTCGAGCAGCTGCTGGCCTTCGGCCCCTTTCCGGATCCCGGTCAGGGAAATGCTCTTTACCTTGTCGGCGCCGTTCTCCAACGTGCCGGCCTTGGTTTTGATCCGCAGTTTGCAGTTCGCAAGAACAATCTGTGCAGCCATCGTTCTCACCTCCTTTCCCGTTACATCATCAAGAGTGCTTTTCCATCGTCTAAAATACAACCAGTTGTCTTTTCCGAAGAGAATTTTCCCTTCCGCGCCTCGCCACTTCGCGCGGCGGTGCGCCCGTGAAACGAACCGACCGGCGGACGCCGCGCCAGCGCGCCCGACAAAACAGGATCCGATCGGTGCAAACTGGCATTTTTCCGGAACCTTGCGTATAATGAGCACGTCGCGCCGCCTGTTAATTCAAACGTGCGTCCCCAGAGATCCCGAAATCAAGGTCAGATAATGCCGATCGAGAAAACAAGGATCGTCGGGCCGGAGCTTATTCTGCCCGCGCCTTTTTGCAAAAGACTCGCCGGTTATCTG
Organism: Pyramidobacter sp. CG50-2; assembly: GCF_003612005.1. Lineage (NCBI taxonomy): Bacteria > Thermotogati > Synergistota > Synergistia > Synergistales > Dethiosulfovibrionaceae > Pyramidobacter > Pyramidobacter sp. CG50-2. The sequence goes on along the minus strand of NZ_RAWT01000011.1, from coordinate 213 downwards.
TCGTGCAAAACCGATGACTATCGTCAATACGCCCCTTCCATAATGCCCCTTTAAACAAATCATTTCTGCAGTGTTTTCAGCAATTCAAAAAAATACCACGGAATGCGAGAGGAGTCTCTACGCAGTGAATATTTTCGCCAGAGCCAAAGAGATCTACGCTTACCGCGAGATGGTCTACAACCTCGTGCGGCGGGATCTTCACGGACGCTACAA
>NZ_RAWT01000090.1:0-2611 GCF_003612005.1 Pyramidobacter sp. CG50-2 | reverse complement strand
TTCGATTCCACTCGCTGGAGGTCAGTTCATATCTTCTCTCTTCCATGAGAAAAGTTTAAGCGATTGGATCGATTTAGGCAACTTTGACGTTTTTTAAACAAGCCCTAGCTTCACGATCGCGATGGTGTTGCTGTTGACTGGCTGCGGCGACCAGAAAAAAGCTGTGGCCGGCATTCCTTGGGGCATATTGCTGATGATCTGCGGTATCAACACGCTCATGGCGATGGTCATCAAACTGGGCGGCATTAAGCTGCTTGCTGAGTACCTAGCGACGCTGATGACTCAGAAGACGGCTCCCGGCGTCATGGGGTTGACTGCTGGCATCATGTCGTTCTTCAGTTCCACCAGCGGCGTTGTCATGCCCACACTGATCCCTACCGTCACCGACGTGGCGAAGAACGTGGGCGGCGTATCCACTCTAGCGCTCATTTCGGCCATCACCAACACGGCCAGCGCTGCGGGCATGAGCCCGATCTCCACAGGCGGTTCGATGGGGCTTGCTGCGTACTCGCAGATTGCCAAGCCTTCACCGGAGGAACAGAGCACGCTGTTCGTCAAGCTGTTCCTCGTATCCATCGGCGGCGTGATCGTCATTGCTCTGTTCGGCATGACGGGCGCTTACGATCTGTTTGTGTAGGCTAAAGTAGGCTGAAAATGGGCTATACCCTTTCTGAAAAGATTTTGGCTCGTGCCGCTGGTCTTAAACGCGTCAGTGCCGGCGACATCATCTGGGTCAACATCGACAAGGCGATGATGGACGACGTTCTTGGGCCAAAGCTGGAGATCGATGACTGCCTGAAAAAATTGGGCGTTCCCGTCTGGGATCCTGACAAGGTTGTGCTCATCTCTGACCATTACACGCCGCCCGCTAACAGTCTTCAGGCGAATTTTGTTAAGTTTACGCGTAACTGGGCGAAGGAGTATGGAGTCCGCAATTACTACGAATTCGCTGGCCCATGCCATCAGGTGATGGTTGAGAACGGGCATGTCAGACCGGGCGACGTGGCCGTCGGAACCGATTCGCATACCTGTACCTACGGTGCGCTGGCTGCTTTCAGCACGGGTATCGGTTCAACCGAGATGGCGGGCGTTCTCGCCACGGGACAGACGTGGATGAAAGTTCCTCAGACGATTCTTGTGGAGTGGAACGGAACCCTGCCTGCGAACGTAATGGCAAAGGATATCTCGCTTTGGACGATCAAGGAAGTCGGGCACTCGGGCGCGACGTACAAAACGCTTGAATACGCAGGCAGCACGATTGAAACCATGATCATGGACGAACGCTTTTGTCTGACGAATATGGCTGTCGAAGCGGGAGCCAAAGCTGGTTTGATTGGCTACGATAACGAGACGGCGCGCTATATGGCACAGTTCGGCGTGACGGAACGTTTTGATGATATGAGGTCGGACGACGACGCAAGTTTTGTGCAGAAGCTGTCATTCGACGCGGAAGAGCTCGTGCCTCAGGTAGCCTGTCCGCACGAGGTGGACAATGTCTGCCCTGCGGCCGATGTGAGCGATGTCAGGATTGATCAGGCGTATATCGGCAGCTGCACAGGTGGTCGTTACAGCGACCTGAAGGCGGCGGCTGACCTGCTCAAAGGAAAGCACATTGCTTCCGGTATCCGCCTGCTTGTGTCTCCTGCCAGCCGCGACATCTACAACCGTTGCCTGAAGGATGGCACACTAGTGACGCTGGCCGACGCAGGGGCGACAATCCTTGCTTCCTGCTGCGGTGCGTGCCTTGGAGTCCACTCGGGCAACATCGCTGACGGCGAAGTCTGCGTTTCCACGACCAACCGTAATTTCCTCGGCCGCATGGGCAGCAAACTGTCGAAAGTTTACCTGGCCTCGCCGCTCACGGCGGCGGCGTCGGCGGTTACGGGCAGGATCACCGATCCGCGCGAAATAATTTGAGGAGGCGTGAACGATGGCTTACGGAAAAGTCTGGAAGTACGGAGACAACATCAACACCGACATCATCTCGCCCCCTGCGTCGCTGGAGTATCCGATCAAAGAGGCCGCACGCTTCACGATGCAGGCCGTTGATCCCGATTTCGCGCCGAACTTCCGCTCCGGCGACATTTTCGTTGCCGAACACAATCTGGGGTCTGGTTCCAGCCGCGAGAATGCGCCGCTGATGCTGCGCGAGCTGGGCGTGAAAATTGTCGTTGCCAAGGATTACGCGCGTATCTTCTACCGTAACTGCATCAACGTGGGCATCATCCCCATTGAGTGTGCCGATACCAACAGGATCAGCGGGGGCGATATGATCGAGGTCGATTACGCAAACGGCGTCATCCGCAATCAGACGACGGACGAGACCTACGCATGCAGCAAAATGCCGCCGCACATTGAGGCAATTATCGATGCGGGCGGGCTCATTCCCTATATCCAGAATATGCGTTTGAAAAAGAAATAGCGTCCGCAAAGCTTAAGGCCGCGCTTTCCTGGCTGTAATCAGGAAGCGCGGCCTGTTCTTTGCAGACGTTCCGGCGTTTTTAGATTGACGGATATGATACAAAGTCTCGTTCCGAAAGCCCTGACAGCGCAGCTCTCTCCAGATCTGCTCAATGGGGTTCATCTCGGGGGTATAGGGGGGAATATGGAA
>NZ_RAWT01000010.1:0-63902 GCF_003612005.1 Pyramidobacter sp. CG50-2 | reverse complement strand
CAGTTTGGCTTCGATCTTCTTGTTGCGATTCTTTTTCCGCGCTGCTTCGATTTCCGCCTGCTGTTCCGATGTGATCTCGTATTTTACGGGCATTCTCCATCACCTCGGGTGCATTATAACTGAGGTACGGGAAGTTTGGCTATACTATAAAGAAGTAGTATGATATAATGTCCAATACAGATTGATGAGAAACCGGACGTATGACCGTACCCGAAAATGAAGATTGCCCTGAGCGCGGTTTTTTGACCGTACCCACGCATTTTTACGAGTACGCTCGAGAAGGGGAGCGGGCTGAAAAATGCTGACGAACACTGCAATCGAGGGCGCAAAGAAAAAAGACAGGGCTTACATGATTCTTGACGGCGACGGGCTTTACCTCAAAATCTTGCCGACGGGAAGAAAAACATGGGTGCTGCGGTACTGGATCAACGGTCAGGAGATGAAAAAAACTCTAGGCGTCTACCCGATCATGACGGCTGCGAACGCCCGGAGAACTCGCGACGAGATCAAGACGAAGATCAAAGCGGGCGTGCCGCTGGAAGAGCCTAAATCCACGACGTTCGGCGAGATTGCCGAGCGCTGGTACAAGACGATGATGGAACCTAAAAAGGCTGAATCTTACCTGTACACGATCCGGCTGCGAATGAAATATCTTGCGGCGTTGTGGACAAGACCCATAGATGAAATTTCGCGCAAAGAATGCTTTGACGTGTTGTCGTTGATCTCCGCGAGCGGGCGCAAATCAACCGCCAAACGCACGGGGCAGATCGTCGGACAAATCTTCGATTATGCTACGGCGGCAGGCGAAGCGACGATTAACGTTGCCGCCGGCCTCAACCGTTCGCTCCCGTCGGAAAAGGTCAGGCATTTTGACGCCGTGACGAAAATCGCCGACATGCGTAAATTGCTTAATGCGCTGGACTACGTTGACGACTTCATCTTCCGTTCCGGCTTGCAGATTCTTGCTTATTGTTTTGTCCGCCGCAGTGAGTTGTTGCGGGCCGAATGGTCGGAGATCGATTTTGACAGAGCGGAATGGATTATCCCCGCGGCACATATCAAAGGCCGTCGCGATCACCTTGTGCCGCTTTCGAAGCAGGCGCTTGAGATTTTCCGGCGATTGAAAAAGATTTCGCCCAAAGTGGAGGAAATTACGGGGAGCGCCAACCTCATCTTGCCTGCGTCGCGAGGCGCGAATACTGGCAGTCGCGTGAGCAACTCCACGTTACTCAAAGAGCTTAAGAGCTTGTACAAAAAACTCGATCCAGACGATCTACCGTCAGAGCCTATGACGCTTCACGGATTCCGGACGATGGCATCGACGTTTCTGAATGAATCCGGGTGGGCGAAGGACGTCATCGAATGTGAGCTTGCTCATTTGGAGGAAAACGAATCGCGCGAGGCGTACAATCGCGCGATGTACGCTCCGGAACGGCGACTCATGATGCAATGGTATGCGGACGCCCTGGACGCCGTGAAAGCGGGGCGGGACATAACGCCCGTTCCTGAAAACATCAAGAATATGCACCGATAAATCCAGGTCTTTACACCTGTACTCTTTTATAGTACAATGAACTACAGAAAGGAGAGGTGAGGACATGGCATTTTCCATCAGACTGACCGAAGAAGAGCGGAACCTTGCCGACAGCTACGCAAAATTGCATTCTATGTCCATGGGCGAGGCTTTTAAACGGGCTTTGTTCGAGCGCATCGAGGACGAATACGACATCGCCATCGCCAACGAAGCTTACGATGAATACCTCAAAAGCGGCAAAAAGAGCCGCCCGATCGGCGAACTCTGGAAAGACATCGATCTATGAGTTACGACGTCCAGACGACCCAGCGATTCGACCGGGAATTTAAAAAGCTCGACAGATACACGCAGCTGATGATCAGATCGTGGATCAACAAAAATCTTGTTGAGTGCGCAGACCCGCGAATCCATGGAAAGCCGCTTGTTGCCAACCGCAAGGGGCAGTGGCGTTACCGAATCGGAGATTACCGCCTGATTTGCCTCATCGACGACCAAGAGTTGATCATTTTGGCCTTGAGCGTTGGACATCGGCGGGAAGCGTACAGGAATTAGATACGACAAAACAGCCCCGGCTGCTGCGGATCGATCATCCGCTGCCGGGGCTGTTTTCATGAAAATTGATGGAACAAGCACGATGCGCTGCACGAACAATCTAGCGCCGGGAGGCGGGAAGCGGCTGCTGCTCGGCGGCTGATTCCGATCGGGGGACAGGTATCGTTTCATCCTGCAGTCTGGCGCCGCACACGATAAATAAGATCCCTGAAATCAGGAACATCAACGCTCTTCCGGTTCTAAGGCCTCCGCTCCGGAAATGACGGAACACGAGCGCGCCAAGGGCAAAAACGATATTGGCCGTACCCAAGCAAAAGCAGAAAACGGGCAAATATCTCTCCATGAAGTTCACTCCTCAAATTCATCGAGCCGTCATGCGGCTGGAAGTGCGCAGAAGGAAAAGAGAGGCCGCCTCAAAAGTCGACCGGGGCGGCCTCTCTGATCCCATCACATCAGGGAAGGCAACCAGAGGCTCAGCTGAGGAACCATGCCGGCAATGATCAGAAGGACGATGATAATCGCGGCAAACGGAATGACTCCTTTGATGACCTCCTGCATTTTTACGTTGGGGAATAATCCGTTGATAACGTACAGGTTCATGCCGACCGGAGGCGAGATCAGCGCCATGGTCATGTTGATGGTGACCAGCACGCCGTACCAGATGGTGTTGACGCCGAGCGCGTGGAGAATCGGCGTTACCAGCGGCATGGTCAGCAGCACGACGGAAACCGTTTCAAGCAGCGCGCCGAGGACGAACATCAGCAGGTTCATGATGATGATGAACGTTGCGGCGGAGAGCTTGTTGTCGACCACGAAAGCGGTAAGAGCCTGAGGAATCCTCAAATAGGTCATAACGCGCCCGAACAGAAGGGCGCCGCAGATGATGATGGCGATCATGCAGCTTGAAGGAACCGCCTTCATACAGATCTTGGGGATGTCGGCGAATTTAACGGTGCGATAGACGAACAGCGTGATGAAAAGGCTGTATACCAGACCGACGGCGGCAGCTTCCGTGGGCGTGAAGATGCCGGTATAAATGCCGCCGATGATCAGCAGGGGCAGAAAAATGCCGGGCAGGTTCTTGATGGTGATGGACATGCGTTCTTTCCAGGGCGCTTTGGGTTCCGAGGTGTAGCCGCCATGCTTGCTTTTATACACGACATAAACGATGAACAGCGTAGCGAGAAGCAGCCCGGGAACGACTCCCGCCATGAACAGTTTGCCCGTGGAATCCTCGGTGACGGTAGCGTAAATGATCATGGGGATGCTCGGGGGGATCAGGATGCCTAACGTCCCGCCGGCGGCCAGCAGCCCCAGCGTAAGCGTTTTGTCATAGCCGTGCTTGATCAGGGCAGGATAGGCGACCATGCCGATCGTGGCGGCCGTCGCCGCTCCGGAACCGGTGATGGCGGCGAAAAAGGCGCAGGCGAGGATCGTGCCGATGCCCAGGCCTCCCGGCAGATGGCGGACCCAGGTGTTCATGACTTCGAACAGGTCGTCTCCTACCTTGCCGTCTAACAGTATCTGACTCATCAGGATGAAGATCGGGATAGACAGCGTGTTGAAACTTTCCAGCGACGACCACATGGTGGTGCCGATGATCTTGATGGGCAAATGGAAAACCTGGATCAGGATCAGCGACGTCATGCCCAGGGAGAAGGCTACCGGCAGCCCCAACGCGAGGATAAAAAGCAGGATGGCGACGACGAGAAGAAAGTTGGTCATATGAGCATCCTCCCTTACTCGCTAAGGCCTTCGCCCGCGCGAAGAGCCGCGATACGGTCAAGCAGGTTGATGAAGAACTGCAGAGCAAGAAGTCCAAAACCCAGCAGCAGGGGAAGCTGGATCCACCACACCGGAATGTGCAGGAGATTGTCGGTCAGTTTGTTCAGCCTGATGCTGGAAGCAATCATGAGCCAGGCTTGCCAGGAGACAACGACGCAAAAGACGATGCCCATAATGCTGGTGACGACATCAAGATAAAGCTGGATTCTTTTCGGGAACTTATCGAAGATCAAATCGATGCGGACATGTTTTCCCAGCATCAGCGTATAAGCCGCGCCAACCAGCATGGTCCACATGAACAGGTAAATGGCGGTGTTCATGACCCAGATCGTCGGAGCCTTGAAGATGCCGCGCATCACGACTTCGTACGCGAGGATCAGGCTCATCGCGAGAATCCCGAGCCCGCTGAGATAGCCGCAGAAGGTGTTGCCGGCCTTGACAAGAGCGCGAAGTTTGTTGAGCATATGGGAGAGACCTCCTCTTGTGAGCTGAACGGAGCCCCGGCGACGCCGTCGGGGCTCCGTATCGCATGGTCTGTTATCGGAAAGCTTCTTTTAGTCGAAGACTTTGTGAGCCAGATCAACGAGTTTTTGTCCCGTCTCTCCGGCGCGCGCAACGTAAGCGTCCCAAACGCTCTTGGTGGCCGCAACCATTTGGGCGCGTTCTTCGGCGGTCAGCGCGTTAACTTCAAGTCCCGCATCGCGGACGGTTTTTTCGGCGGCGCCTTCGGATTCCGCCACCGCGCCGCGGAGCCATTTCTCGGCGACTTTGCCGGCTTCGAGGATAGCTTTCTGGCTGTCGGCGTCAAGGCCGTTCCACCAGTCGAGGTTAGCCTGAACGGAGAACTGGGCCGTGCTGTAATTGGCGATGGTCAGATATTTGCAGACCTCGTAAATCTTGCGGGACACCGCGGCAGGCATGCCGGTGGTCGCGCCTTTCACGGTGCCGTTCTGAATGGCCATATACATTTCCGCCGAGCTGATCAGAGTGGGGGCCGCGCCGAGAGCCTTCAAGGTGATGGAGTCGCCGGCGCTGTAGGAGCGCATCGTCAACCCTTCAAAGTCCTTGGGGCTGTGCAGAGGATGCTCGTTGTTCCACATCTGAATGAAGCCGTAGTCGACCCAGAAAAGGTTTTTCACGCCCTTCTTGTTGAACTCGGCGTCAAGAATATCCGCCGCGCCGGCATTCAAAAACTTTTCCGGCGAGGACAAGTCGACGAACAGGAAAGGCAGGTCGAACACGTCGGCAGCGGGCACCATGCCGCCCCATTTGTAGGTACCGACGAGGCCGACTTCGACAAGGCCGTCCTGGACCGCTTCGAGAATCTGGCTGTCATTGTACAGGGAACCGGAGTCCGCGACATTGACCTTCAGTTGGCCGCCGCTCAGCTCGACGACTTTGTCGGCGAAAACATGAATGGCCTTGGAAATATGGTGAGAAGGAGGAAATTGATTGGAAACAGTGAACTCCGCGCCAAAAGCGACGGAGCAGGACAGAACCGCAACCGCAGCAAAAGCCATTACTTTCTTGAACATCTACGACACCCCTCTGGAGAAATTTTTTGGAACTGTTCCCTAAGAATTTCAGGAGAAATGCGGAAATAGGATTCCGCCTGAAACCGTGAAAAAGTCACTGCTTCTGCATGGGCATCTCCGGTTTTGGCTTGCCAAAGGAGCTCGCGCACAGACTTCCCATCGTCCTCAAACCGTACGCTTTCAGAGCGCGGGCAACCGTCACAACCCTGAGAGGGTCAAGCCCGGTGTCGACGCCCATGCTTTGCATCAGGTAGACCAAATCTTCCGTTGCCGCGTTGCCGGCCGCGCCGGGGGCAAAAGGACAGCCACCGAGGCCGCCGACGGCCGAATCGAACCTGTTGAATCCCTCGTCAAGGGCGCATTTCACGTTCATGTCGGCAAAACCGTACGTGTTGTGGATGTGCAGATAGGTGGGGATCCCCTCGAGCGCCGGTTTGACGACCTGAAGCGTTTCGGTGAAGTCTTTGGGCGTACAGGTGCCGATCGTTTCGGCAAGGGTGATGCAGTCGACTCCCTTGGCGCGCACTTTGCCGATCAACTCGGCCACCCGGCGGGGATCGATGCGTCCCTCGAAGGGACACATGAAGGACGTGGCCATGGAAACGCAGATCTTCGCTTTGCCCCTGACAAGCGCGATAATGTCGTCCATGCCGGAGAGCGACTGCTCTACGGTGCGGCGGATGTTGGCCATATTATGGCTTTCGCTGACGGAAAACACCACGTTGACGACGTCAGCCCCGGCGGCTAACGCGTTCTCCGCTCCCTTGACGTTGGGGACCAAGGCGGTGAACTCGACGTCGGGGTACTCTTTCTTGACGGCCGGCAGCACCTGGGCGGCGTCAGACAGTTGAGGAATCGCTTTCGGGCTGACGAAAGACGTGATTTCCATCTCCTTGATGCCAGTCGAAAGCATTTGGCCGATGAACTCGACCTTCTTTTCCGTGGGAATGAAATCGCAGATCCCCTGAAATCCGTCACGTGGGCAGACCTCGCGAATAACAGCGTTCTTGGGCAGACCGTCAAAATGCATTCGTTAACCTCCTCCTAAAAGTCAATACGGATCGAAAGAGCTGATCGGACGTTTTAAATGACGCCTTTTTCGGAAAGCTCCCGAAGCCGCTCGCCGGACAGGCCGAAAATGCCCCCGTAAACTTCTGCGTTGTCGGCGCCGGGAATAACCGGCGCATGACGCGTGATCTCCACCGGCGTCCCCATAAGTTTGACAGGGTTGCCGTTGACCTGCATGGGACCGATGACGGGGTGGGGCAGATCCACAAGCATCTCGCGGGCTTTGACCAGATGTTCGTCGGTCGTGACGTCGTGAAGGTCGAAGATCGGAGCAGCCGGAACGCCGACCCCCAGGATCTTGTCGACAAGTTCGTCAGCGTTGTAATTCTTGGTCCAGTCATTGATGATCTCGCCGAGCGCGATCCGGTTTTCGGGCTTATTGCGCTCAAGCAGGGTGGCGAAGCGGCTGTCCTCGAGAAGATCCTTTCTGCCCATCAGATCGAGCAGTTTCTCGAACAGCCCCTGGTTGCCGCAGCCGATAATGAATTCCTTGTCCTTGGCTTTGAAGGAGTCGTAAGGATAAGTCGCCGCATATTCATTGCCCATTCTCTCGGGGATCTCGCGGTTGACGAGATATCTTTGGATCCCCGTCTCCAGGCTGGAGACGACCGAGTCGACGAGCGCCACGTCGACTCGCTGTCCCTTGCCGGTGATACTGCGGGCATTCAGAGCGGCCAGAAGGCCGATGGTAAGGTTCATGCCGCCCAACACGTCTCCCATCGCGCTGCCGGAGCGGCAGGGTTTGCCGCCGCGTGGACCGGTGATGCTCATCAGACCGCCCATCGCTTGGGCAATGATGTCGTACCCTGGGCGTTCGCTGTAAGGACCGTAGCAGCCGAAACCGGAAACGGCGCCGTAAATGATTCTGGGGTTCACTTCTTTCAAGACGTCGTAACCGAGGCCGAGCTTATCCATGACGCCGGGACGGTAATTCTCGACAACCATGTCAGCCGTCTTGACCATTTCAAGAAAAAGCTGTTTCCCCTCTGGAGCCTTCATGTTAAGAGAAACGCCCTTTTTGTTGCGGTTCACGTTGGCGTAGTACATGCTGCTTTTATTCTTGTAAGGACCGAAATTGCGGGTGTCGTCGCCTTTGCCGGGGATCTCGATCTTGATGACTTCGGCCCCCATGTCCGCGAGCATCATCGTGCAATATGGCCCCGCCAAAACCCGAGTGAGATCGAGAACGCGAATGTTGCTTAGAGCTCCCATGTGAATATGCCCCTTTCGAATGAGTCGGAAACGCCGGACTTTAGTGTAATTGCTCCATTTTATTGCTTTTCGTTTGAATAATTTTATGAGAAATCCCTCAAAAAATTTTCTTGTGCGATGTGAAGTTTAGTACATTCAAGATAAATAATCAAGTGTCATTGCGTGTACCTACATTATACAAAATACTTCAGTGACCCTGGAAAACGTGCCATTGGCGAACTGGAGAGAGGTAAATTTTATAAAATCATAGTTATGGTCGAAATGGATTCGAGTTTATTTCAACGGAAACAGTTGCCTTTTGACACGACGAACGCGAGGACGTCAGATGAATAATTCACTTTTGCCGATATTGAGGCGCGTCGTCACGCGACTTCTCGACCGGACGGCTCTTCGATTGAAAAACCTCGTTGAAGAGGCGGCGCGCTGGCGCGGCTGTACCGCATAAAACCATGCATCATGCGGTTCCGTACAGTTTTCGAAGCAGGCTCAGGCATAGCGGCTTGACAATTTAATTATATGGGTGTATCGTTCAGTTAAACGTTTAAGTATAACGTTTTATTTAAAAATCTGGAGTTGAGGGGATGTGTTGTAATATGTTGGAAGAGAAGAAAAAGATTAAACTGTTGGGTATGGAATGGCCGTATTTTCTTGCGTTATGCCTCGTGATTGTTTCTGCAGTCAAATTCAATTTCTTGCCCAAAAGTCTTGCCGGCCAGCTTCCATTTTTATTGGTTCTCGGCGAACTGCTTCGCTTTGTCGGCAACCGCATCCCTATCGTCAAAGATTATCTTGGCGGGGGCTCCGTTGTTGTGTTGCTGGGATGTTCCGCTTTGGTGATGTACGGGATTATCCCTGCTGATACTGCCCAAGCTTCCAAAGAATTCATGAATGGGCATTTCATAAATTTTGCCCTCGCGGCACTGTGCTGCGGAAGTATTTTCGGTATGGACCGCAACTTGCTGATCAAGTCGTCGCTGCGTTACATCCCCTGCATTTTGGGCGGAGCCGCGGTCGCTTTGTTGGGTGCCGGCTTTGCCGGCGAGCTGATGGGATTCGGTTTTACAAAAGCGATCATGTATATCGGCCTGCCGATTATGGGTGGCGGGACGTCGGCCGGAGCCGTTCCTATGTCGAAAATGTTTGCCGAAGTACTGAAGGTTGATCAAGGTGAGATGCTTGGCGTAATGACGCCGGCCGTTGCTTTGGGCAACGCGTTGGCGATCGTATTTGCCGGGCTGCTCGACCGGCTTGGCAAAGGGATCCCCAGTCTGACGGGCAACGGTAATATCCTCCGCGGTAAGGATGCTGATGTTTCCCTTTTATCGGAGGAAAAAACGGTTCATGAGCCTGTCAGAGATCTGAGTGTATTTGCGGCAGGAATCGCCGTTTCCGGAATTTACCTTGGTCTTGGGCAGCTGATCCAACGTTTTATCCCCAGTATCCACGCTTACGCCTGGATGATTCTCCTGATGGTGCTTTCAAAGATTATCGGCATTCTGCCTGCGGAAGTGGAAAAAAGCTGCGCCTTATGGTACCAGTTCTTCATGAAAAATTTTGCCAATGTCTTGCTGGCGGGGCTTGGCGTTGGCCTGATCAGTTTGAAGCCAGTTATTGCCGCTCTTACTCCGACGTATCTGTTCATTTGTCTCTTGGTGGTCGTCGGCGCGATCATTGGCTCGGCGGTTATCGGCTGGCTGGTCGGCTTTTATCCGATCGAAGCGGCCATTACCGGAGGGCTTTGCATGGCTAACATGGGCGGTTCCGGCGATATTGCCACACTGATGGCCTGTAAGCGAATGATTCTGATGCCCTTTGCGGCGGTATCTTCGAGGCTCGGCGGCGCCCTGATCTTGATCCTTGGGAGCTTTTTGCTGCCCTTGCTCGGCTCTGTCACTGAAGTCCTGGGCAAATAATCGACATTCTGTTTGAAAGAAGGGATAACATGAGCTTTTTTAAACGCAAGTCTTCTGGAGCGGAATGGCCGGGCGGCCCCATGAAGCTTGCGAGCGTGGAACTCCGCGACGGGCAGCAGTCCCTGATCGCCACGCGCATGAAAACGGAGGATATGCTGCCTATCATTGGCAAGATGGATCAAGTGGGATACGACTGCATGGAAGTGTGGGGAGGGGCGACGTTTGATTCCTGCATTCGTTTTCTGCATGAAGACCCTTGGGAGCGAGTGCGTCTCTTCAAAAGAGCGGCCCCCCGTACGCCTCTTCGTATGTTGCTTCGCGGTCAAAATCTTCTGGGGTACCGTCAATATGCCGACGATGTCGTGGAGAAGTTTGTTTTTGCTTCGGCGAACGCCGGAATCGATATTTTTCTGATTTTCGATGGGTTGAACGACACTCGCAACACACAAGCGGCGCTGAAGGCTGTAAGGAAAACCGGCAGACGGGCCGAGGCGAACATCCTTTATACGCTCAGTCCCGTTCACAGCATTGAAAAGTATGTGCAAATCGCCAAAGAATACGAAGCCATGGGAATGCAGGCCATCCACCTTGAGGATATGGCCGGCATGGTTGACCCGATTTCAGTTTATAGATGCATTCGTGCGCTTAAGGAAAATGTCGACGTTCCTGTGCATTTTCAGGCTCACAGCACCGGCGGGATGGCTCCGGTCGCTTACTGGGAGGCCGCACGCGCCGGCGTCGACGTCCTTGACGTCGATGTGTCGGCGTTGGCGCTCGGTACCAGCCATCCGGCGATTGAACCTCTCGTGGTGGAGCTGCGCGGCACACCTCGCGACACGGGACTTGACCTGGGACTGATTTCCGAGATTAACGATTATTTCAAACAGATGCGCGTCAAATATAAAGAGTTCGAGAGCACGTTCACTGGCGTCGATATCAGCGTACTGCGTCACCAGATTCCCGGTGGCATGCTCTCCAACCTCGAGAGTCAGCTCAAGCAGATGGACGTCCTGAACCGCATTGACGAAGTGCTTGCCGAAGTTGCGGTGGTACGCAGGGATCTCGGCTATCCACCACTCGGCACGCCGTTTTCGCAGATTGTCGGCGCTCAGGCGACAATCAATGTGCTTGCCGGACAACGTTACAAAATGCTGCCTAAAGAGACCAAGCTTTATCTCAGCGGCCGTTACGGCAAAGCTCCCGGCGAAGTGAATCCTGATCTGGTAAAGCAAGTGCTCGGGAATGAACAGCCTATTACCTGTCGTCCTGCAGATCTGATCGCCCCTGAATATGAAAAACTCAGAGAAGAGATTGCTGACCTTGCACGCAGTGATGAGGACGTTTTGACCTATGCCCTGTTCCCTGCGGTTGCCAGGGATTTTCTCAAAGGGAAATACGGACTTCAATAGGAGGAAGCTCGAGAATGAAACAGACGAATGCTGCACAGCTGGAAAAATCGAAAAAAATAATTGCAGAGCTTAAGGAACTCCGTGGCGGTTCAGTGCTTGACTTCCATAAAAAAATCGCCAACGATCCCGCGATGCTTTACGCTTTCCAGCAGCAATACCTGAACTGCAACAAAAAGAACACGGTTATTCCGCGCAAGTATCGCGAGCTTATCATCTTCGCGCTGGGCTGCGCCCGAGGGGTGCCTACGACGATCAACACTCACGGCCGTTTGGCCTTTGAGAACGGAGCGACGATCGAAGAGCTCGGCGAGGTTATGCGTTTGGTCTTTTTCCTTTGCGGAGCGACGGCGGTCATCCCAGCGGCCGAGCTTTTTGAAAAAGTCGATTTCGATGAAGGCATAACGGGCTAACGAAAAAAGAGCGGCTCGCTGTTTGGACGGGCTGCTCTTCATTCAACAGGATCGGCGCACATAAAGGACCGACTCGAAGCGGATATCCTGAGGTACCTCGCATTTTCGCTCGATCAGCTTGACTAACTGCTCGACGCCGCCGCGTGCCATTTCGCTCAACGGCAGTTCGACTACGGTCAATGGCGGCACGCTATAACGGCTCATATCGGGACTGCCCATGCCCGTAGCGATCACGCGCACATCTCCCGGCACGTCATACCCGGCTTCCCAGAGAGCGTTAAGCAGCCCTAGCCCCATAGCGTCGTCCTCGCAAAATATCCCCCGAGGAACTTTGCCGCGGCGAAGGAACTCTTTGCCGGCCGCATAACCGCCAGCAATCGTGTCCTCGACGACGATCGTGTTTTTTTCGAGACCGGCGACTCCGCGAGCAAGACATGTCTCCATAAAGCCGCTGCGCCGCATTCCCATCGCGATGAAACTTGATCTCTGCGTGACGGCACCGATCTCTCGGATGCCTTTGTCGAGCAGTTGCTCCGCTGCCAGCTTGCCAACCGCGAAATTATCGATGGAGACGCTGGAGAAATATTTCGAGCGTCGATTGTACAGGACTACCGGCATGAGCGGGGGGCGACATTCAAGATAATCAAGATCCTGTTTGTTCAGCGTGCCGATCATCACGCCATTGAAAGACGACAACGTCCGAAGCGCGACGTCGTTCTCCAGATGCCCGGGAACGAACGGGCGAATTTCCAGGTTGATCTTGGGAGAACTTCTCAGAATCATTCCCTGAAGAGCCTGAATAATGCGCGTGAGCACGAATATTCGCGTATCGTTGGCCCAGTAAATGGCGATCGTATATTCTTGGTTTTCGGAACTACGGAGCCGCCGTGCCGAGAGATTCGGCTGATAGTTGACGGCGTGGACTGCTTCAAGCACTTTATCCTGCGTTCTTTTGGGAATTTTTCGCGCTTCGGCAAGACCGTTCAACACGATAGAGACGGTTGAGATCGAAACGCCTGCCGCATGGGCTACATCTTTGATTGTTGACATAAATTGGACCTGCCTCTTGTTTTAGTTGAACGAATCATAACAAAAAGGGGGGACATGTCAAGCAAGATCAGAGAAGAGCGTTCCATCCCTCTGGGGTTCTGTCCGATAAACATTCGTTTTTTAGTAAAACACGCCGCATTGTGAATACTTTGGCATCAAGACATCTGCGGAATCTTTCCAGTTGAGCAAGCGGCATGATCGTCGGGAAATTTGCCCGGACTCCCTCGCGATGGCAGTCAGGTCGCAAATATGAACTGGCGGGGAACGATATTTTTTGATCAATTATAAATATTTAGTTTTTCATTTTATGCATTGGTTTCAGAAAAAAAGTGTATAATTTGAGTGTATGGGATCCTTGGAAATAAAACCAAAAACAGATGCGGCAAAGGGCAGATCAGGGAACCGTACCTAAAAGGGGGAGACTGAAATGGCAAAACAGATCATGACGATTGATGGCAACGAAGCGGCAGCGCACGTGTCTTACGCCTTCACCGAGGTGGCGACGATCTATCCGATCACGCCTTCTTCACCGATGGCGGAGCATGTGGACGAATGGTCGGCGCGCGGTCGGCAGAACTTGTTCGGTCAGCGTGTCCATTTGATGGAGATGCAGGCCGAGTTCGGCGCGGCGGCCGCCATGCACGGAGCATTGGAGTCGGGCGCGCTTGCCACGTCCTATACGGCGTCGCAGGGATTGATGCTGATGATTCCGCCAATGTACCGCATTGCCGGCCAGTTGATGCCGGGCGTGCTGCATGTCAGCGCGAGGACGGTCGGAACTCACGCATTTTCGATTTTCGGCGATCATTCCGACGTCATGGCCGTACGGCAGACAGGTTTTGCCATGCTGTCTTCGGGCAGCGTGCAGGAAGTGGCCGACCTGGCGGCTGTGCCGCATCTCGCGGCGATTGCCGGCAGCGTGCCTTTCGTGCATTTTTTCGACGGCTTCCGCACTTCTCATGAAATCCAGAAAATCGAGATGCTGTCATACGACGATTTTGGTGAAATGCTGGATAAAGAAGCGCTGCTGGCGTTCCGCAAGAGATCTCTCAACAGCGACCGGCCGGTACAGCGCAGCACCGTGCAAAATCCCGACGTGCTTTTCCAGGCGCGGGAAGCCTGCAATCGTTACTATCTGCGCATGCCTTACATTGTGCAGTCTTATATGGACCGCATCCACGCTCTGACCGGCCGCAGTTACCACCTTTTCGACTATTATGGCGACCCCAACGCGGAGCGGGTCGTTATTGCGATGGGCTCAGTGTCGGGATGTCTTCAGGAAGTTGTCGACGAGCTGCGCTCACGTGGCCAGAAAGTGGGTTTTCTGCAAGTCCATCTTTATCGACCGTTTTCTGCGGAACATTTCCTTACCGCTCTGCCGGAAAGCGTGCGTTGCGTGACCGTGCTCGATCGTACCAAAGAGGCCGGCGCGCCGGGCGAGCCTCTGTACGAAGACGTCTGCTCGACGTTCTCCAATGTTTCCACGGCGCCGATGGTCATCGCCGGGCGCTATGGCCTGTCTTCCAAAGATGTCACTCCGGCGCAGATGATCGCCGCGTTTGACAATATGGATTCGATCCAGCCCAAGAACCATTTCACGATCGGCATCAAGGACGACGTGACCTATCATTCGCTGGAGCTCGGGCCCAACATCGTCACCGAGAGCGAAGGCACCGTGGCCTGCAAGTTTTGGGGACTTGGTTCCGATGGTACCGTGGGAGCCAACAAGAACTCCATCAAGATTATTGGAGACAACACCGACCAATACGTTCAGGCTTATTTTGAATACGACACGAAGAAATCCGGCAGCGTGACGAGATCGCATCTTCGCTTCGGACGGCTGCCGATCCGTTCCACCTATCTGGTCACGCAGGCCGATTTCGTTGCCTGTCACGTGCAAGCCTACATCGGCAAGTACAACGTCTCAGGCGAGCTGAAAGACGGCGGCACCTTCTTGCTGAACTGCGCCTGGAAACCGGAAGATCTGGAGCGGCATCTTCCCGCTTCCGTCAAACGGGATCTGGCTCGTAAACATATCAATTTTTACATCATCGACGCTACCCGCATCGCCATGGAAATCGGCATGGGGAACCGCACAAACTCCGTGCTGCAGTCGGCGTTTTTCAAGCTGTCGGGCATCCTGCCTTTCGAAGACGCCGTGAAGTACATGAAGGAAGCGATCAAGAATACTTACGGCGCGAAGGGCGACAAGGTCCTTCGCATGAACTACGAGGCTGTCGACCGCGGCGGCGCCAGCGTGATCCGCATCGAAGTTCCCGCTGAATGGGCCAACGCCGAGGATAAGGCGGCGGGGGAACGCGTTGATCCTTTGCTTCCCGACTATATTCGCAAAGTGCTGATCCCCGTCAACAGCCTGAAAGGCGACGACATTCCCGTCAGCGTTTTCGTTGACGCGGCCGACGGCACGGTGCCGCTGGGGACCTCCAAGTATGAAAAGCGCGGCACGGCAGTGATGGTTCCGGAGTGGAATCCGGAAAGGTGCATTCAATGCAACATGTGTTCTTTTGTTTGTCCGCATGCGGCCATCAGACCCTTCCTGCTGAACGAATCAGAGGCGACGAACGCGCCGGACGGCTTTGAAACGGTTGATGCCCGCGGTCTGAAAAACGCTCAGGGCCTGAAGTTCCGCATCCAGCTCAGCGCCCTTGACTGCGTCGGCTGCGGCAGCTGCGTCGAAGTCTGCCCGGCCAAGGAAAAAGCGCTCGTGATGAAGCTGCTCGAGACCCAGCTGCCTCAGCAGAAAAACTGGGATTATGCGCTGACCCTCTCGCCGAAAGTGAATCCGATGGATAAATTCACCGTCAAAGGCAGCCAGTTCGAACAGCCGCTGCTTGAATTCTCGGGGGCGTGTGCGGGGTGCGGCGAGACCCCCTATATGAAAGCCATGACGCAGCTTTTCGGCGACCGCATGTACATCGCCAATGCCACAGGCTGCACTCAGGCCTGGGGCGCAGCCTGTCCCTGTGTGCCGTATACGAAGAACAATCGCGGCCATGGACCGGCGTTCTCCAACTCGTTGTTCGAAAATAACGCCGAATTCAGCCTTGGCATGTGCCTGGCCGTCCAGCAGCAGCGTGAGCGCCTGCTGATGACGGCCGAGAAGCTGCTCGGCGGTAAGACCCGCGATCCCGAACTGCTCCGGGCGCTGCAGGAATGGAAAGACCATTACCATGAGGGCGAAGGCAGCAGGGCGTACAGCGACGCGGTGGAAACGGCCGCCAAAGTCGCGTGCGCCCGCGGCGAGGACAGTCTGGAACTGCGCGACCTGCTGAACAACACCGAACATCTTGTCAAAAAGTCCATGTGGATGTATGGAGGCGACGGCTGGGCCTATGATATCGGCTTTGGCGGCCTCGACCATGTGCTCGCGAATGGCCCTGACGTAAACGTTCTGGTCGTGGATACGGAAGTCTACTCCAATACGGGAGGCCAGTCTTCAAAAGCTACCCCGGTGGCGGCTGTCGCACAGTTTGCCAGCTCCGGCAAGAAGACCGGCAAAAAGGATCTGGGGCTGATGGCTATGAGTTATGGCAATGTCTACGTCGCTCAAGTCGCCATGGGCGCCGATCCCGCTCATTTCATCAAAGTCCTGAAAGAGGCGGAGTCATATGACGGACCGTCGCTGATCATCGCCTATGCGCCCTGCATTAACCACGGCATCGTCAAGGGAATGGGTTATGCGATGCCCGAGAGCAAGTTGGCCGTGCAATCCGGCTATTGGCACCTGTATCGTTACGATCCGCGCCGCGCCGCGAAGGGGGAGAATCCTTTCGTTTTGGATTCCAAGAAGCCCACGATTCCGCTGCGCGATTTCCTCATGGGCGAAGTTCGCTATGCGGCGCTTGGCCGAACGTTCCCCGAGGAAGCCGCTCGCCTTCTGGCAATGGCGGAAGTCCAGGCGGACGCGAAGTACCGGCGTTATGCGGCGATGGCCGAGTCAGGAAAGATTTCCGTTACCGCCTGAGCTCAAGAGATTTTGATACTGACTCCCGACAGGAAACGGCAAATGGATGACTCCGCCCCCGAGGGATTCCAGTCGTTCTGAGCAAGCCCGACCGCGGCGCGCTTCGCGCAACTCGCTTCGTGGAGCTCCCTCGGAGGGCTTGGAGAACATTCGTCGTTTGAGTAAGGAATTGGCATGAAGCAGCAGCAACTTCCACGGCAGGAGTCTCTGTCCCCGCAAGGAGACTCGGGCTCCTTTTTTGCGATCGCGCGTGATGGAAAGGAATGAATCATGTCCAAGTGTGAAGAGCTCTTTTGTGTCAAAAGCGGCGAAACGAAAAAGCTGACCCCCGATTGGTACATTCTGAACGACGCGGCAGCCAGTGCCGTGCCTGGATTGCTGAGGGGACGCACGGTACGCTTTCCGGAGCGAGTCAAAGTGTTTATCGATCACGACACGCCCTGCGGCTCGGTGGAGGCGGCCGCGCTTCAAAAAGAACTGATCGCCTGTGCGGAGAATATAGGCTGCGAATTGATGAACGGCGCCGGCATCTCCTACCAGATCATGCTTGACCGTTTTGTCGCAGAGGGACAGGTTGTCGCATCGTGTTCTCCTCATGCTCCTATTTTTGGCGCGGCGAACGCGCTGGGGCTGTACTTGTCGCCTGAGCAGATGGCGGATGCTCTGGTCTCTGGCGAAACGGAATTCATCGCGCCTGAGGCGGTCTCCGTGGAGATCACGGCCCTGCCGCAGTTCCCCCTCGGCGCGAAAGATCTTGCTCTGATGCTTGTGGACAAGGCGGGGACGTCTCTGAAAGACAAGGCCGTCGAATTTTGCGGCGCCGGGGCGGCGAAAATGCCGCGGCATGACCGCATCACGCTTTGTCAGATGGTAAAAGACACGGGAGCCACGGCGGCGTTCTTCGATGTCGAAAGAGCTTCGGCGGATTTCAGACTCGAGACTGATGCGCTGGTCCCTTTGGTGGCCGGTCCTGATACAGTTTCGCGAGTGAGGCCTTTGGCTCATGCCGATCAGGTCGCTGTCAACGAGGTCTTTATCGGCGGCTGTTCCGGGGGACGCATCGAGGACCTGCGCGCCGCCGCTGAGGTGCTGCGCGGCAGACAGGTGCCGCTGCACGTGAGGCTGATGGTGGCACCGGCCACTTCCGAAGCTTTTCTTCAGGCCGCGGAGGAAGGACTCATCGATGTGTTCTTCGATGCCGGAGCAATCATGATGGGGCAGGGATGCAGCGTGTGCTGGGGGCGTCATCAGGGCTTTATTGGCGAAAACGAAGTGCTGGTGTCTTCCGGGTCGCGCTGTAGCCGCGGCGTGGCAGGCCCCCAGAGTTCAAAGGTGTATGTTTGTTCTCCCGTGACCGCGGCGCGCTGTGCGCTGGCGGGAAAAATCTGCGAAGAACGGGAGGTCCGTCCATGATCCGTAAATTTTCCGGTCGTATCTGGAAACTGCGCGATGACGTTGATACCGATATCATTATGCCTACGCAGTACCTTTCGTTCCCCACGGTGGAGGAAATGAAACCCTACGCTTTCGAGCCACTCCGTCCCGAGCTGGCGGCACAGCTTCGCCCCGGAGACATCCTCGTAGGAGGTAGAAACTTTGGCTGCGGCTCTTCGCGCGAACAAGCCGCAGCCGTACTAAAGGCTTTTGGCATCAGCTGTATTATCGCGAAGTCCTTCGCGCGCATTTTCTTCCGCAATTCCATCAACAACGGCATGCTGCTGATCGAGAGCGATCTTTACGATCACTGCGAGGAAGGCGACAAGGTCACGGTGGAGCTCAACAAGGCCGTCACATGCCGGGGTAAGGAATACGCGATTCCCAAAGTGCCCGAAGACCTGATGAAGATTCTGGATGACGGCGGCCTGGTGAAGAGCATGAAAAGACTGAACGGCGTGGAACGTTAGGAGGAATCCATCGTGGGACATACGCTGGCTGAAAAGATCCTGATGCGCAATACCGGTGCGGAGAACGTACAGCCCGGAGACATCGTTATCACCAGACCGGACAAAGTCGCTTTTCTCGATATCTATTTCCCCTTTGTCTATAAGCAGTTCAAGGAAATGGGCTTTAAAAAGCTGGCCGATCCCGATCGCGTGCTGATCATTGAAGACCACGAGATCCCTACCAGTCTGCGCGAAGATCCATGGTCGCTGACGTTCTCGCACAAATTCGCGGAAGAATTCGGCGTGAAGAATCATCTTGTCGGCAAGGGCATCGGGCACCAGCTGATGGCGGAAATGCGTTTTGCTAAACCGGGGTCAGTGATCTACGTCACCGATTCGCATACGACGACTTATGGCGCCGTGGGGAGTTTTGCCACCGGGATCGGCTACACGGAAATGGCCGCTGTTCTCGGCACCGGTAAAATGTGGGTGCGCGTGCCTGCGGCGATCAAAATCCAGATCGACGGCGCGCTTCCCAAGGGAGTTTACTCCAAAGACATCATTCTGCAAGTGTTGGGTGATCTGACAGCAAGCGGCGGCACCTATAAATCCCTGGAGTTTTGCGGGACTACGGTCGATTCGTTGAGCGTCGACGCCCGTTTGACCATGTCGAACATGGCGGTGGAATGCGGCGGCAAAGTCGGTTTGTTTGCTCCCGACGCAAAAACGTGCGAATACAGCTCGGTTGAGCAAGAAAGCGTCGCGTGGCTGCAGTTTGACGACGATGCCAGGTATGAGCGCGGACTCCATTACGATGCGGCCACGTTAGTGCCGAATCTTTCCTGTCCGCAGTACGTTGACAACGTTCATCCGGTTAGCGAAAAGGAAGGGCTTGAAGTCAACCAGATCTTTCTTGGCTCCTGCACGAACGGACGCCTCGAGGATCTTGCCGTTGCCGCGCAGATCCTCGAGGGACATCACGTGCCGGCGCGCGTTAAATTCATTGTTACGCCAGCCTCCGTCGCCATCTATCGGCAGGCGGTCAAGTTGGGCTACATCCAGACGCTGGTGCGTGCCGGTGCGATCGTCACACAGCCGTTTTGTTCCCTTTGTCAGGGACGTGGCAGCGGTTTGCTGAGCGACGGCGAAGTCGTACTTGGTTCCCATAACCGCAATTTCCTTGGCCGCATGGGCTCCGCCAAGTCATTGATCTTCCTCGGCTCACCGGCTACAGTCGCCGCTTCGGCGTTGCGCGGGAAGATTACCGATCCTCGGGAAGTGCTCGAGTAACCATGGCGCCCTCCGCAGGGCGGCGAAAATCAGCCGAAAACACGTTGCGATAGATCGATGGACCTTCCTTGACACGCGGGGAAGGTCCGCTTTTTGTTGATGGAGGGATGGCTTCAAACGTACTATTGGCTTTTCATTCCGATTTTAGCGTCATTGGGAATCGGGCTCGAGGAAAAAACTCGTTGTTCCTTTTGTCTTTTGCGCGCGCCATATCCTTCTCTTGAGGGCGAAAAAATAAATTCTACTATTGAGAATTGTTAAAAAATAAATTGTCGACACCCTGCAAGATGCGATGATAACGGAAAGTTCACTCGGTAAAATCTTAAAATAAATTATTATCGGCAAATTGCCGGGGCTGGAATTATTAAAATAATAAGGTAGAATGAAGATAGAAAAGATACGGAGGGGCGTCAGGATGGAGGATGAGGGGTTGCGTCATGTTTCGCAAAACCGATCGACACGCAAGACAAAGGTATGTAACGTATCTTCACGTGCTTTATGCCGCTGGTCTTACGATAGTTTTTATTATCTCGCATCGTTCCTCATTGAAAATGATGACCGCGCCCATGGCCGAGCAAACAGCATGACGCACGTTACGGAGGAAATTTTTCTTTGCAAAAACACAGGGGAGGATAAAAATGCCTGTTGACATGCGGCTTTTCAAGGATCTGATCCAGCGTTACGAGTGGCCGAAAGCGATAGCGGTCACGGGCGCTCTGGGATCCGGAAAAACTGAATGGGTCCTCAATCTCGCTCTGGGCTTGAAGACGACTGAGGAAAAAGTAACGATTGCCGACGCTGACATCATCAATCCATACTTCTGCATCCGACAGGTCGTCAATGCGCTGGAGAAGAAGGGGTTTACGGTCTTGACCGCGCCGGGGCAGGCGAAATGGGCAGATATGCCGGTCGTCAGCGCGGAGGTCGACTGGGCTTTGTCGTCTCCCGGCAAGCTGATGATCGACATCGGCGGGGACGCCGAGGGGGCGCTGGCGCTGAAGCAGTTTCAGAAGCGCATCATTCAGGCGGGGTACCTGCTTGTGCTCGTCGTGAACGCTTTTCGTCCTCAGACGTGCACCGTGGAGAAGATTGAATTGATGTGCCGCCGCATGGAGGAAATCTGCGGACTGAAGGTCGGCGCTTTGATCAGCAATTCGCATTTGATGAACGAAACGACGGTGGAAACGGTAACGGAAGGATATCAACTTGTTCAAAACGCCGCGCGGCGCATGGGACTGCCCCTGCTGTATGTGGGAACGTCGCCGGAACTCTACGAGGACACCGTGAAAGCGCTGGCCGGGGAACGTGTCCCTGTCTGGCCTGTTTCCAGATATATGCTTCTTCCCTGGGAACCCGGCGCGATCTGGGCAACCGGCTTTCCCGCACGGCATCATGCCGGCCGTATCTTCCGGGAAAAAGGACAGTCTCCCTTTCAGAATTTGGGGAGGGGAATTCCGCCGGAAAATTTCTGACACCGAATTTCGATTAAAAGTCATCGTTGAAAATGCCGCGCCTTCGCGCGCCCGCGCCGAAAAAAACATGCGTCGCACGATTTTGCGCAGTTTTCGACGCGCTTTGACGCGAAGCGGGGCTTTGAGGGCGGCGCCATAAAAAAGGCGAAAGACGCTCGCCTTTGTGGCGAAAACTAAGCATGACGCGGTTCGCGAACGATTTTTTTCAGGGCAGCAATGATTTTAAAGGGGGTTGTATAAATGGCAAAGGGGAGAATCACGGTAGCAGAGGAGTACTGCAAGAGCTGCGGGCTATGCGTTGACGCATGTCCGAAGAAAGTCCTCCGCATCTCGGATCACCTGAACGTCAAGGGGTACCGTCCTGTGGAGCAGTACAAAGAAGGTTGCATCGGTTGCGCGTTGTGCGCTATGACATGTCCTGACGCGGTCATTGAAGTTTTCCGCGAGAACGCATAACTAAGGGGGTTTTATCATGGCGAAAGTTCTTATGAAGGGCGCCGAAGCCCTTGCACAGGCCGCGATCAGCGGGGGATGCCGGTACTTCTTCGGTTATCCTATTACGCCTCAGAACGAAGTTCCCGAATATATGGCGGCACACCTTCCCGAAGTGGGCGGCGTTTATGTTCAGGGTGAGAGCGAAGTCGCCTCGATCAACATGGTGCTTGGGGCGGCATCCACGGGAGCGCAGATCATGACCTCGTCATCCAGCCCCGGGATTTCGCTGATGTCCGAGGGACTGAGCTACATTGCCGCCAATGAATATCCCTGCGTCGTCATGAACGTGGTGCGCGGCGGTCCGGGGCTGGGCGGCATTCTGCCCTCGCAGTGCGACTACAGTCAGGCCACCCGCGGCGGCGGCAACGGCGATTATCATCTGTTCGTGCTGGCGCCGAGCAACCTCCAGGAGGCGGTCGATCTGATCCAGCGTTCCTGGGATTATGCATTCAAGTATATGAATCCTGTCATGATCCTGGCGGACGGTTTCATGGGACAGATGATGGAACCGGTAGAGATCAAGGAACGCACCGCAGAACGCGGCGACTGGCAGAAATGGGCCGTGGGCTGTTTCAGAGAGCGCGGAAACAAGCGCACCTTGTTCCACAGCCTGTATCTCGCCGCGGGGCCTCTTGAAGAGCACAACAAAGATCTGCAGAAAAAATACGAGTTGATGAAGCAGGATGCGATGGCCGAGGATTACATGGTCGATGATGCCGAGGTGATCATCACGGCTTTCGGGACCACGGCGCGCATCGCCAAAACGGCGATCATGCACCTCCGTGCCGAGGGCAAAAAAGTGGGACTGATCCGCCCGATCACGGTCTATCCCTTCCCGGCGGACCACTTCAAAAATTTGCCGGCCACGGTGAGGCACATTCTCGATGTGGAAATGAACTGTGGACAGATGATCGACGACGTGAAACTTGCCACGGAATGCCGCTATCCGGTGACGTTTTACGGCCGTTGCGGCGGTTTCGCTCCTTCCGTTGAAGAAGTGGAAAACGCGTGCAGAAAGCTTTTTGCCTAGGGGGGAAACAGAATGTCTGAAGTCAAAGTCTACTCGAGACCTGAAACATGGATGAAAGGCGTTCATACTCACTATTGTCCCGGCTGTGGCCATGGCATCGCTCACCGCATGATCTGCGAAGCCATTGACGAGCTTGGCATCCAGGGCGATGCGATCAGCATGTCGCCCGTCGGCTGCGCGGCGATGATGTACGACTACATAAACATCGACTTCATCGAAGCGGCTCATGGCCGGGCGCCGGCGACGGCGACCGGCATCAAGAGAGTTCTGCCCGATAAGGTCGTTTTTACCTACCAGGGCGACGGAGACCTTGCCTCCATCGGTATGGCAGAAATCATCCACGCCGCCAATCGCGGCGAGAAGATTTGCGTCTTCTTTATCAACAACGCCATTTACGGTATGACGGGCGGCCAGATGGCCCCCACGACTTTGATCGGGCAGAAGGCCACCACGTGTCCTCAGGGGCGCGACGCCGAGCTGACCGGATATCCCATCCGCATGTGCGAATTGTTGACGTCTCTGGAGACGCCTGCGTATATCGAGCGGGTTTCTCTGGCGAAACCCTACATCGCCAAAGCCAAGAAAGCGATTAAAAAGGCCTTCCAGAACCAGATCGACAGGAAAGGCTTCAGCTTCGTGGAGATTCTCTCGACGTGTCCTACGAACTGGGGGCTTTCGCCTCTTGACGCCTTCGACTGGCAGATGAAGAACATGATCCCCTATTATCCCCTTGGCGTGTTCAAGGACTTTGAATAGGAGGAAGGAAAATGGCTGGATTTTACAAAGAATTGATCGCGGCCGGTTTTGGCGGGCAGGGAGTCATGATGCTGGGGCAGCTTGTCGCCTATGCCGGTATGGACGAGGGGCGCAACGTATCCTGGATCCCTTCCTACGGTCCCGAGATGCGCGGCGGCACCGCGAATTGCAGCACCGTTGTCAGCGAAGAGCCTGTGGGTTCGCCGATCATCAACAAGTGCGATGTCTGCGTGGTGTTCAATCAGCCGTCGCTGGCCAAATTCGAGAGCTCGCCCCGAGCGGGAGGCGTTCTGGTTTATAACAGCGATCTCGTGAAATACGAAAATCCGCGTCAGGATATCACGGTGATTCCCGTTCCCGCCGAGAAGCTCGCGGCCGAGTGCGGCAGCCCCAAGACGGCGAATATCGTCCTGCTGGGCGCGGCCGTCGCCGCCTCCGGGATCATTAGCCGCGAGTCTGCGAAACATGTCGTGGAAGAAAAGCTTGGCAAGAAAAAGCCGCAGTTCTTGCCGATGAATCTCAAGGCTCTGCAGTGCGGTTTCGAGCAGGCGGACAAAGCCTGACAAGATGAGGTAGGTCATCGCAGCTCCATCTCGGAGTAAAAAAGCGCCTCCAGCCTGTAAAATTCGCTGGAGGCGCTTTTTTTGTCCATCGGCAGGAAACGATCCGAACGAAAGCCGGCGTCGCCCCAAGTCCAAAAAAACGTCTTGAAACGACGCGTTCAGATGAGGTATCATTTTATGGTCCTGCCGTTTTCTGCGACGCTGCGCGGGGACGCTGTACCTCTGCCGGGGCAGGACGGTTTTTTGAAGGCGCGCGCTGAAAAAGCCGTTCGCTTTTTCGGCGGAGGTCGGACGAAGGTGAAGCGCCAATCGAAGTGAGGATTCTGGCGGACAATCGCCGGATGAGTCGACTATCCAGGAGAGCGTGTGATGACGACGAGAAAAATTCTACTGCTGCGCCACGGCCAGACCGACTGGAACGCGCAGATGCGCTTTCAGGGGCGCATGGACATCCCCTTGAATGAACTGGGCATACGGCAGGCGACAATGGCTGCGGAGCGGATCGCCGAATGGGCTCCCGAGGAAATTTATGTCAGCCCTTTAAAAAGGGCTGTGGCGACGGCTGCGATCGCCGCAGACTGCGAGCGGAGCGCCCTTCATGTCATGGATGATCTGCGCGAAATCGGCTTTGGCGATTGGGAAGGTCAAAGCGTCTCGTCGCTGCGGAAACACGGCGACGATTATTCGCGTTGGGCGGCGCATCCGTTCTCCGTGAAAATCCCTCATGCGGAATCGGCCGACGAGATCAAAATCCGTGTCAGAAGGGTCCTTGCCGCCTTGCGGAAAACGCGGGGACAACGTATTTTGGTGGTCTCGCACGGCGGAACTTTGCGGGCTTTTCTGTCCGAAGCTCTGAATCTCTCGCTGGAGGCGGTCTGGAAAAACTTCCGCATGAATAATTGCGCTTTGACCGGGCTTGAGGACACGGGAGAAAAATTTGTCCTCTGTTTTTATAACGACACGCTCCACAGCGCCGTTTCGTCGCAGGGAGCTTCACGGAAATCGCTGCCGGTGCCATTTTAATCCGTTCTTTTTCAATGAGAAGACCGCGGCGGCGCTGAAAAGGGCCGCCTGCTTCTTATGCCGAAAACTGGCATGAACGAGCAAAAAGCCTCAAGAACTGGTAAAATAGATAAAAATTCAACTGTGGGAGGACGAAATGGGCGAAGCAAGCGAACTTCACTGGGAAAAAGAAAAAAAACTCTGGCTTGCGATGTCCTCCGGAGACGAGGAGGCGCGAGAGCAGCTCATCCTCGCCTATCGTCCGCTGGTGTATTGGGTCGCTAAAAAGTTCAGGGTAAACGGGCAGCGCTTTTCCGACCTTGTGCAGGAGGGGACTCTGGCGTTGATACGCGCCGTCGATAAATTCGACGTGAACTTGGGGCACCGTTTTACAACCTATGCCTGCTACCGAATCAGAGGGCAGATGCTCAATTTTCTCCAGAGAGTGGAGGCGAAAGCCCCGATCCCCGTCGACATCGAGTGCGAGGACGGCGATGAAACGGCGGAATTTCGAGAAGTCGAGGAGATCATCATGCTGCGGGAGGGCCTTCTTCAGCTTCCCGAACGCGAAGCGCACATTTTGCGCGAGCTGGTGGTCGAATGCAGAAACGCCCGCGAGCTGGCGGAAGAAATGAGCCTTGACGTCAGCCACGTCTATCGTTTGAAGAAAAAGGCGCTGGCGCAATTGAAAGAATGGTTTTCTCG
Organism: Pyramidobacter sp. CG50-2; assembly: GCF_003612005.1. Classification (NCBI taxonomy): domain Bacteria; kingdom Thermotogati; phylum Synergistota; class Synergistia; order Synergistales; family Dethiosulfovibrionaceae; genus Pyramidobacter; species Pyramidobacter sp. CG50-2. Next base: position 38,253 of record NZ_RAWT01000010.1, on the reverse strand, counting down.
GGAATGTGCAACTTCTGGAGCGGCGGCAGGGATAATAAGATGATTCCGTTGTCTCACAAGGAGGAAAAATGCTCGATAAGCAATACAGCCGAGTGATTCGTTGGATCCGGCGCGCTCAGACCATGAGCGCCGACGGGAATTTTTCCGATGCCATACTCGATGTTGAATGCGCTCGTGCTGAGCTGGATGACGCCCGGCAGGAGCTTTTGTTATGCCATCAGAGCGGAAATGCGCGCCGCTCCGTCCGTACCTCCGTGATGATTTTGCCGGCGGCTTTCGCGGCCATATTGTTCCTGGCGCGCCCTCTGCACGTGACCGAGTCCGAAACGCCGATCGCCGTGTCGCAAATGCGGCGGGCGGATGCAGGCGGGGTGCGGGGAGATTTTTCGGTGTCGCAATCGCTGAGAACGGAAATGAGCCGTTATAATGGCCGGCCGACGTCAGAGGGAAAAAGGACTGCGGAGCCCATGCGAAGCAGCGCGCCGCCGGCGCAAACCGGCAACTCTCTCCAAGCCGCGGGGAACAGGTCGCTGACAGACACCGGGATGTCCGGCGCCGAAGCGAGGACGGCTGCCCGTCCCCGGCCGGCCGCGTCAAAGCTTTCCGACGCCGATATGTACCGTCTTGTGGAGGTTGGCCGGAAAGCGCTGTATAAAAGCAATAACTCAGTTGTGCTCGAGTTCCATTAATTTGAGGGTCATGGAGGGAATACAGTTGGTTCGTTCTTTGAAAAAATTATTCGCAATGTGCTTCGTTTTGCTCGCCGTCGGCAGCGCCGCTTGTGCCCAAACGGTTTCTGCCCTGAGGGTCGAAGGAAACAACGAAGTTGTCGCTTCTCATATCTTGCGGGCGGTGAAGACCAAGGTCGGCGATGAGCTGAATCAGCAGCAGGTCATGGACGATATCCAGGCGATTTACGACCAGGGCTTTTTCTCCTACGTCGACGCGAAAGTCGCCGCGGACGCGAACGGGGAGCTTGTTCTCACCTTTGTAGTCACCGAGAACCCGACCATCAAGGAGATTCGTTTCCGAGGCAACACGATCTACAAAGAAGACAAATTGAAGAAAATGCTCTTCACGCAGCCCGGCATGATCTTCAACCGCGTTTTTTTCAGGAACGACATCCAGCGCCTCAGAGAACGCTTTCAGGCCGACGGCTACGTCATGACCCGCGTGCAGGACGTGCAGGTGGAAGACGGCGTGGTCACCGTGCTGATCGTCGAGCCGCGCATCAACGACATCGTCATCCAGGGCAACCGGCGCACCAAGACCTACGTCATCCGCCGCAATATCCCCTTGAAAAACGGGGACCTCTTCAACTCGACGCTCCTGCGCCATTCCATCACAAAGCTGCGCAACCTCGGCTTCTTCGAGGATGTCAACGTCGGTTTTGAACCGGTCGAAGACAGCGACAACGTCGACGTGATTGTCACCGTCAAGGAGAAGCGAAGCGCCAGCTTGATCTTCTCGGTCAGCTACGGGTCGAGCAGCGGACTGGGCGGCGGCGCTTCCTACCGCGAAAGCAATCTCGGCGGCCGGGCCAGGATTTTCGAAATCGGCTTCGATCAGGGCGACTATAAAAATTACTGGCTGTCGCTGTCCGACCCTTACATGGACAAGAAGACGTTTTCTTGGAAGCTCGGCGCCTACAAGCGTGAAGACGACGATCTGACCTATCGTTACAACGGCAAAATTGGCGGTGTTCGTCAGCGCTTCAACGCTTTCGAGTATGAGGAGGATCGAACGGGGTTCTATGCCGGTATCGGTCGTAAATTTGGCGGCAGCGAGATGTTCAGTTGGTACTTGACGGCTGACTGGCATAAAAGCAAGATCAATTACAGCGGGACTGCGGGTGGGTTGAGTGACGCCCAGAGCCGCTATTGGTTCGGTCGCGTTGTCGACGAGGACTCGCTCAACAGCAAGGTCTTTTCAACGACGCTTGAACTGACTCGCAACAACGTCGACAAATATCTGAGTTACCCCAAGGGCGACCGCGAGACGATCGGCGTCGAACACGCCTGGGAAGCTCTCGGCGGCGAATGGGATTACACCAAATACTGGGCCGAAGCCGTCGCCTACGTGCCTATCAAGGGGTTGGAGGACTACATCGATCTCGGACAGACCGAGGACCGGCCGATCATCCTCGCCCTGCGCGTGCGCGCCGGTTTCTCCGACGGAGCCATCCCGCTTTCCGAGCGCTACTCGCTGGGCGGCGCCAACAGCCTGCGCGGTTATGAAAGCGGCGACTTCAAGGGACACGAGATGTTCCTCGGCAACGTCGAGCTGCGCATCCCCATCGACGAAAACTTCTCGATCGTCGCTTTCTACGACATCGGAAATGCGTGGAGCAAAACGGAAGGCGAAGGCTTTAGCTTTGATGATCTGGAAGATTCTCCCGGCGTCGGCGTCAGAGTGAAGACGCCGCTCGGCAATATCCGCGTCGACGTGGCCAAAGGAGATGAGACGCAGTTCCACTTCGGCTTTGGCGAGATGTTCTAAAACTCGAGCCCGGAATAACATGAAAATAAGCTGCTGCAGAAGGAGGGAGGCCGAAAGGAATGTTTCAGAGGAAACACGTTCCCGCGATCGTTGCCGAATGTTTTTGGCGCATTCTTCCGGCAGCAGCTCTTTTTCTCGGCGTCATTCCCGCGCAAAGCCGGGCGATGCCCGCGCTGCCGCTGCGCTGCGATGCTCCGGCATGGCTCAAAAGTTCGATCCAGGGAAGCATGAGCGCCGTCTGGCGCGAACTGCAAGGCAGCCGGCTCTCGCGTCAGGCGGCGGTGGAGGCGTTGGCCCTCGTGGGGAGCCGCCTCTTTCCGGGTTTTAAGGTTTCGCTTGTCAATCAGAAGTTCGTCTCGATGGAGCCGCCGCGCAGATGGAACTGGCGCCTTTCCCTGCAAATGTCGGAAGGGAGCGCCCGTCTGCCGGAGCCCTGTTCCGCCTGGATGAAGAACGATATCGAACGCGCCGTGCCTCCGCTTCGGGAAATCGTGGAGAACGTGCCGCCGGAGGCCCTGCGCTGGAGCGCGGAGAGCTTTCAGAGCCAGATCGATAAAATCATCGACGAATATATTCCGGGATGGCGCTGCTCGGTGCGCGTTCACGCCGAGGATCTGGAGGCTCTGCTCGATCTGAAGCTTTACCTTCGGCCGCCCTTGTTGCTCGCCTTTTCTCCGGAGACGCTGTCGGCTTCGCTTCCGCAGTTGCTGACGGACCGGATGAGCGACAAGACGCTCGAGTATCTTTCGCCGCTGACGGGGCTGCCGCTCGGCTGGATCAGTTTCCACCTCGCGGAGATGGAGCGGTGGCTCGGGGAGAAACAGCTGCAGAACAAATGGCTGAGAATGCTGCGGGCTTCGTCGGTGAACGACATTGCCGTCAAACCCATCACGAAAGTGACGACTCACATCGAAAGCACGACTTATTCGTTTCGCGGCTGGTTTTCCGTGCATGCCGGAGGTCCCGCGAGGCTGGAAGCCGGGCTTCATTTGGGCAGGTATTTCCCGTTGGGCCCGAAAATTCCGGCGGAAGCTTACGCCGAGATCGTCATGGGACTTGAGCATTGGCATGTTGACGGCAGAGCGGGGCTGCGTTTCTCGCCGTTGGAATTCATGTGGCTGGGACTGGAAGGTAGTACGGAAGATTCGTCTCCGCTCTGGTATCGCCTGTGGCTCGGGCGCGACCGCCCCGGTCTCTATGGCTGGCTGAGATACAGCGACGATGACGATTTGGAAGCGGCCATCGGCTACCGTCTGAACCGTTATGTCGCGTTCGAACTGTATTACGATAACCGGCAGGACGATCGCGTCAGCCTTCGCGCGTTCAGCAACCTTTGAGGGATAATTTAAGGAGAGAGCTGCCATGGAAAATTCGTACCGTCTGCGCGAGTTGTCCGAGCGGATCGGCGCGACTGTTTGCGGAAATGGCGAACGGATCGTCGAGGGCCTTTCCGAGTTGAACGACTGCGCTCCTGAACGCTTGAGTTTTATAGAGTCGCAGAAGCTCGCCCGCGCCCTTCCGGAAAACGTCGCCGTCGTCGCGGATGAAAAGAATTTTCCCGACGGACGCGACGGCTTGAAGGTAAAGTCATTCCGCGCGGCAATGGCGGCGCTTCTGGCGATCTTCGAACCGCGCTATGCGCCGCCTGTCGGGATCTCTGGCAGCGCATTCGTCGATCCTGAGGCGATCGTGGCGCCTTCCGCATACGTCGGGCCGAACTGTACGGTCTGCGCCGGCGCGCGTATCGGCAGCGGCGTCAGGCTGATCGCCAACGTATACGTCGGCCCGGACGTGGAGATCGGCGACGACAGCGTGCTCGAACCGATGGCCGTTCTTCAGCGCCGCACGAAAGTCGGCGCGAGGTGCCTTATCCACAGCTGCGCGGTCTTGGGAGCCGACGGCTTCGGCATCATCCCCGGCGGTCCTGACGGCGAGAACGTAAAAGTTCCGCAGATCGGCCGGGTCGTCGTCGGCGACGACGTGGAGATCGGCGCCGGGACCTGCATCGATCGGGCGACGATCGCGGCTACCGTTGTGCAGAACGGCACGAAAATGGACAATCAAGTGCAGATCGGCCACAACTGCCACGTCGGGAAAAACTGCATCATCGCCAGTCAATCGGGCGTCGCCGGCAGCACGACCATCGAAGACGGCGTCGTCATGGGAGCGCGCAGCGGTTTGAACGGCCATATTAAAGTCGCTCGCGGCACTCAGATCGCCGGAATGGGGATCGTTATGAAGAGCACCAAGCCGGGGCAGATCCTCTCGGGGCATCCCGCCACCGATCACATGGAAGACTTTCGTTTCAAGGCTTCGCTGCGCCGCGTTCCCGATCTGCTGAAGCGTTTGAAAAAATTGGAAGAGGTTGCTGCTCATGAGCCGCCGCACGCTGAAAAAAGAGATTGACTTCAGCGGCGTCGGGCTTCATTCGGGCAAGCCGGTCTCGATGAAGCTGCTGCCGGCCGACAGCGGCGAGGGATATGTGTTCCTTTTCGGCGGCAAGCGTTTCCCGATCCAATCCGCAAAGTACTCCGGCGACGGGCGCGGAACCGTTCTCGCGTTCGATTCCCATCGGGTGATGACGGTAGAGCACCTGCTCGGCGCGCTGCGCGGCCTCGGCGTTGACGACGTTATCCTTTGCCCCGAGGGGATCGAAACGCCGCTGCTTGACGGCAGCGCCGCTCCGTTCTGCGAGGAAATCCTGAAAGCGGGGCTTGAAGAGCTTCCCGGGGAGCCGTCGTACCTGCGCGTTTCTTCCCCGGTGTGCGTGACTTCCGAGGACGAGAAGAAAATATGCGCCGTCCTGCCGTCCGATCGGCTCAGCTTCACTTATGTGATCGAATACGGCGACAACGCCATCGGCACTCAGGCCGCGACCGTCGTGCCGACAAAAGACAACTTTGTCGCGGAACTCGGACAGTGCCGGACGTTTTGTCTGTACGAAGAAGTGGCGCACATGCGTTCTCTGGGCTTGGGGCTGGGCGGAACGGTGGAAACGGCCCTGATCGTCGATGGTCAAAGAGTTCTGACGCCCGGCGGTTTGAGACGCCCGGATGAATTTGTCAGACATAAAATTTTGGATATGATGGGCGATCTGACGCTGATAGGCAAGCCGGTTATCGGCCATTTTGTCGGGATACGGGCCGGGCATGCCATGCATCAGAAACTGGTCGATCGTATCGCGCGCGAGTTTGTCTCGGCTTAAAAAATCCGCATCATAAAGTTTTGCCTGTTCACGGCGACGCGTCGGGGAATCATGTGCGCAGCATGGTACAGGTGAGTGACTGTAAGGAGATGGCGTTATGCTTGATATTAAAGAAATCATGTCGTGTGTGCCTCATCGGTATCCCTTTCTTCTCGTCGACCGCATTCAGGAGTTGGTGCCCGGAAAGAGCGTCGTGGCCATTAAAAATGTCACGATCAACGAACCGTTTTTTCAGGGACATTTTCCCGGCGAGCCCGTGATGCCCGGCGTCCTGATCCTGGAAGCGATGGCTCAGGCCGGGGCCATGATGGTGCTGAATATTCCCGAACTGCGCGGCACGATCGCTTTCCTGACCACGGTCAACAGAGCGAAGTTCCGGCGTCCGGTCGTGCCGGGAGATCAGCTTGTGATCTATACCGAGATGGGACGCATCTTCGGCAAGATGGGCAAGGTCAAAGCCCGCGCGGAAGTTGAGGGAAAAACGGTCGCTGAGGCCGAATTGGGGTTTATGCTGACCAAGAAACCTGAAGGGGAAAAATAAAATGGGGATTCAAATACATCCGACTGCGATTGTCTCGCCTCACGCCAAACTGGCTGACGGCGTCGTGATTGGCCCCTTTTCCATTGTGGACGAGAATGTCGTCGTGGGGCGCAATACGGTTCTGCGTCCGTTTGTCCACCTCTGCCCCTACACTAAAATCGGCGAGGACGCCGTGATCTTCGAGGACGCCGTGATCGGCCCCGAACCGCAGGACCATGCGTTCAAAGGTGAAACCAGCTGGGTTTCCGTGGGCAACCGGTCGGTCATCAGGGAAAACGTGACGATCCATCGCGCTTCCGGCGAGGGGAACGTGACCTCGGTCGGCGATGACTGCCTGATCATGGAAGGCGTGCATTTGGGGCATAACGTGCAGATTTCCGATTCCGTGACGATTTCGAGCAAATCCGGGCTCGCCGGTTACGTAAAAATCGGGCAGGGAACGGTGATCGGCGGCATGTCCGGCTTCCATCAATTCGTCCGTGTGGGCTCGTTCTGCATGATCGGCGGCGCCTCGCGCGTGGCGCAGGACGTGGCGCCGTTCCTGCTGGTCAACGGCTCCGAATTGTGCCGTGTATACAGCCTGAACGTTATCGGCCTGCGTCGCAATAACTTTTCGTCCGAGCGCCGTCTGGAAATAAAGCGCGCCTACAGAAAAATTTATCATTCGGGGTTGCCCATGCGCGAAGCTCTTGCCGAACTCGAAAAGCAGGACGCAAAATCCGCCGATGTGGAAGAGATCATCCGTTTCTTCAGGGAAGGCGACAAGAAAAGGGGCTTCTGCCCCTGGCCTGCAGGCAGCGCGGGCAGATCCGGGGAATGATGTTTCGACTTCTGGCCATGGATGTCGACGGCACGCTGACGGACGGCAGCGTTTTCATCGACGCGGCGGGGAACGAATTCAAGCGCTTCGACATCCAGGATGGAATGGGCATGGCGCTGTTTCGCAAAGCGGGCGGCAAAGTTGCCTGGATCAGCGGACGTTTTTCCGCCGTGACGGAGCTGAGAGCTCGGGAACTGCACGTCGATTTTCTGGCCAACGGCGTCGCAGAGAAGCTGTCCGTCCTTCGGAAAATCGCTGCCGAAGCAGGCGTGACCGCCGGCGAAGTGATTTTTATCGGCGACGACGTCAACGACCGCGAATGCGTCCGCTGGGCTGGGCTGGGAGTCGCCGTGGCGAACGCCGTCCCCGCACTGAAAGCGTCCGCCTCGCATGTGACGCAGCGCAGCGGCGGCAGCGGCGCCATACGCGAAGTCGTCGATATGGTCCTTGCGTCTGAAGCGGGGGAGGGCTAGCCTATGAAGCCTTTTCGCACGTTGGATCGTTTTATTATGAAAGAGCTCATGGGGCCATTTCTCTTCGGAGTGATGGCCTTTACGTTGATCATGGTCGCCGGCGGGTTATTGTTCAAACTGGCCGACCTCATCATCGAACAAGGCGTTTCTCTGGGCGTCGCCGGCCGCCTTTTTATCTACGAGCTTCCTTCCGTCGTCGTTCTGACGCTGCCGATGTCCTGCCTTTTGGCTGCGCTCCTAGGCTTCAGCAAAATGTCCGCCAACAGCGAGATCGTCGCCTTGAAAGCGGCCGGGATCTCGTTTTCGCGCATCAGCCGTCCCGTCCTGGTCGCCGCTCTTGGCATCTCGATACTCTCTCTTGCCTTGAACGAAACGGTCGTGCCGCTCGGCAAGATCGCCGCGCAGAACGTGATGCGCTACGAAGTCGCCCGCGAAAAGCCCGCGCTCCTGAAGGAGCAGGTGTTTTTGCGGAGCAGCGATCCTTCGGCCGAGGGGCTGAGAAGGATCGTTTACATCAACAAGCTTTATGCCCGTTCGGGCACGATGGACGACGTGGTCGTTCAAGAGTTCAAGGGCGCCGATCTGGTCCGGCTGACGACGGCCCGGAAGGGCACGTGGATCGACGGCGTGTGGTATCTCGACGACGGCGACGTGTTCGAAGTGAAAGGCAGAAACACCGTCGAGCTGACGCTGCATTTCAAACGCCAGGCGCTTCCGATTCGCCTGACCCCGCAGCAGATCTCGCGTTCTACCGCCAAACCCGACGACATGAGCTGCCTGGAGCTGATCAAATATATCGAAATCCTCAAAGCTCAGGGAAAAAGTCTGGAGCCGCTGTGGGTCGCGTTCCATCTGCGTCTGGCGGTGCCCTGGGCATGCGTGATCCTGGCGCTGATCGGCGCGACGCTCGGCGTGCGTCCGATGAGAAAGGGCGGCGCCAGCGTCGGTTTCGGGCAAAGCATTTTGATTGTCTTCGTCTATTATGTCGTCATGTCGATGGGGCGTTCCCTGGGACAGGCAGGACACATTCCTCCCATCCTCGGCGCGTGGCTGCCCAATATCCTGTTCTTTGCCGGGGCGCTTCTTCTTGCCCGGAGGGCCGACCGATGAACGTCGAACATCTGGCTCTTGTCGCGGGAGAAGGCGCGCTGCCTCTGGAGATCCTGAAAGCGATGATCCAAAAGAAGGCGCCGCTGCCGAAAGTGTACCTGCTGGCGGAGGACGACGCCCCCTATTTGAACGAAGGCATCGCCGTGCAAAAAATCACCAATCCCATGGCGATCGCGATGATCCTCGCCAAAATGCGCCTGATGGGGATCCGTCGCTTGATGATGGCCGGCGGCGTGCCCAAAAAGAACATCTACTCTACGGAGAAGCTCGACCGGGGAGCCAAGTCCATCCTCTCCGCCGTACAGGACCGCAACGATCACAGCTTGCTGGCCGGGGTCGTGAAGTATATCGAAAAATTCGGCATTCAGGTCGTGAGCTACGAGGAAGTCATCCCAGAACTTCTGGCGTCCGAGGGACATATCGCCGGGCCTCTCGCCGACGCGGAACAGCTGCAGGACTGCGAGTATGGGCTGAACATCCTGCGCGTCCTGCTGCCGCTTTCGTTCGGCCAGTCCCTTGTCGTTTCGAATCGCGCCGTTGTCGCCGTGGAAGCGATGGAAGGCACGGACGAGACCATCCGGCGCGCGGCGTCGTTAAGCGCTCATGGGATCCTGCTGAAGGGAATGCGCGCCGATCAGGACCGCCGTTACGATCTGCCGGTCGTCGGCGTGCAGACGCTGCGAAACATGGCCGATTCCGGTCTGACGGGGCTTTTTGTCGAGGCGCACAGCGTTCTTTTGTTGGAAAGAGATGCCTTCCTGCAGGAAGCGGAACGTTTGGGGATCAGCGTAACGGGAGTTGCTACATGTCGATTTTTATAAGCACCGGAGAGCTTTCCGGCGATATCTATGCGGCCAAATTGAGCGCGGCGCTCCATAAAATCCTTCCCCACGAACAGCTCTGGGGAATGGGCGGCGCTCTTGCGGAAGGGATCTGCAAGGAATGGGACAACGCGCTCCTGCACATCATCGGTCTGGGACGGATCATCAAGTCGCTGCCGTCGTTGTTTCGTTTGAGAAAAGATCTGGCGGAGGCCGTCGTGAAACGAGCGCCGCGGGCCGTCATCGTCGTCGACAGTCCGGATTTCCACATCCCGCTGCTCAGCAAGATTCGCTCCCTCGGCTATAAAGGCCCCGTCGTCTATGTGTGCCCGCCGACGATCTGGGCCTGGCGCAGCGGCCGGGCGAAATATCTGAAACGCTACTGCGATCTCTGCCTGCCGCTGTTTCATTTTGAAGAAACGGCCCTGCAAGCGTGGGATGTGCGGAGCTATTGGTGCGGGAATCCGCTGATCGACGATCTCGACAATTTCGTCCCGGTCGGAGCTTCTTTGCCGGACGATGCGAGGCGCGTCGCCCTGCTGCCGGGAAGCCGGCGTTCCGAAATAAAAGCGCTGCTTCCCGTCCTTCAGGAAACGGCGCTGAGATTGAAAGGGATGGGACTTCATCCCGTGTTCTCCATCGCTCCGGGACTCGACGAGGCCAGCAAGGCAATGGTCAGGGACAACGAGGCCGGCGTCGAAGCGACGGAGATCAGCGGGCGCAATCTGATGCACGCCTCGAAATTCGTCATCGGCGCCAGCGGCACGACGGCCGTCGAGGCGATGTTGCTGAATCGTTACATGATCGTGCTTTACAAGGGGACCGCGCTGGAATGGCGGATTTATAAAATGCTGACGCATACGCCCTTCGTTTCCATCCCCAACGTGCTGGCGGGAAAGACAATGTTTCCCGAACTTCTGCAGGACGACGCGCGCGCCGACAGGATCCTGCACTATGTCGATCTGTACCTTCACGACAAGGATTATTGTGACGGCGTTCATAAACAGGTTGTGTCGAACAGGCGCCTGATGGGGGAGCCGGGAGCAATTCAACGCTGGGCAGAAGCCATTTCCGAGCTGGTGAATTCATGAAAGTCGCTTTTTTGGCCAACGGGCCGGGAGAAGTCTGGGGCTGGTGCCGGCCGCTCATCAAAGAAGCCGCCGGCAGAAATTGGACGGTGGACGTGCACCTTCTGCCCTGTCCCTTCGCTTCGGGGCGGGAAATCAACGCGCTCTCGCGGCTTCCCGCGACGATATCGAGGCACCGGACGACCGTCGGCGCCCTGCGATGTTTTTTTTCGGCTGCAAAATACGACGCCGTTTTGCAGCTGGGGGGCGACTTGTTTTTCGGCCGCTTTCTGGCGTGGAGGCAGCGCGTCCCGCTGGCCTGCTATTCTTACGGCTATAAAAAGGGCATGAAGCGCTGCGAAAAGGTGCTGACGTCCCGCCCCGGCCTGTTCAGTTCCGAGAGATTGGAGATCGTCGGGGACCTGGTGCTGGACAGCCTCGAGCAGGGAACTCCGGAAGGCTGGCGCGCGCCTCGGGGCAGGCGGCTGGCGATTTTTCCCGGCAGCCGGCCGAACATCCGGCGCAAAGCCTTTTTTTTCCTGAAAGAGATCCGTTCGCATTTGATGAAGATCGATCCCGAGATCGAATTGAGGGTCCTCCTGTCGCCATTTTCGAAAGAGAGCGAAGCCCGGCCGTGGAACGAGAACGGCTTTTCGGTCTGGACGGGGACGACCCCCGCGGGGATCCAAGGCGCGGATCTCGCCCTGACGCAGCCCGGGACGAACACCCTGGAACTGATGTACTGCGGACAGCCGTTCGTGGTTGCCGTCCCTTTTTCTTTCCTGCGGCAGATGCCGATCGCCGGGCTGGTCGGCATGCTCGACCGCATTCCCTGGGTCGGCAGCGCGCTGAGGGAGCGGATCATTCGAAAAGCGATCCCCCGTCATATCGGGAAGATGTCGTGGCCCAACCGGCTCGTGAAAGGGAGTTTTGTCCCCGAGTTCATCGGCGAATACAGCGCTTCGCAGCTTGCCGACGAGGTCGCCAGGATTTTGCGGGATCCGGAATCGCTCGAAACGCAGAGGAAACGTCTGCACGAGCTTGCCGCCGTGGTCGCGCCCGGCGCTCCGGCGAAGATTTGCAACATTCTCGAAAGGATGGCAGCCGATCATGAAAGAGAAAGGAAGTAAGCCTCTCTATCGTCGACTGGCGGCACTCCTTTTGCCTTACAGGGCAAAATTGGGATGCGCTTTCGTCTGTATGGTCGGCGCCGGGCTCTGCGCGGCGATCCCCGCCTGGCTGATGAAGAACGTCGTCGACGGCGTGCTGATCCGCAAGGATTACGCGATGCTGAACGTGCTGGTCGTCTCGCTCGTCATGCTCTTTGTTTTCAAGGCGGCGTTTACTTACGGCCAAAAGTATCTGATGGGCTGGGTCGGGCAAAAAGTCGTCATGGACATGCGGGTCGCCGCTTACGCTCATCTGCAGACGCTGTCGCTGAAATTCATCAACAGCAAACGCGTGGGCGAACTGCTGTCGCGAGTCACCAACGACGCCAACATGCTGCAGATGACCGTCACGAACGTCGCCGTGGATCTTGTCATTCAGGGCGTCTCGTGTGCGGCGATGCTTTCCTACTGCCTCTATCTGAACTGGAAGCTGATGCTCTACACGCTCTTGATCCTGCCGGTGGTCGTCCTCGTGCTGAAGAGCGCTTCGGAGATCCTCCGCAGGGTTGGGCGCCATATGCAGCAGTGTGTCGCCGATCTCTCCGCGGTAGCCGAGGAAGCGCTTTCGGCGATTCGCATCGTGCGGGCTTTCGCGACGGAGGAGCTGGAACTTGCCCGTTTCAAGGAAAGCAATCGGCAGAATTTTGACGCCATCATCCAAGGCGTCAAGGTCAACGCTGTTCTGAACGGCGCCGTCGAGGTCCTTCTCATTGCGGCGCTCGCTCTGATCCTCTGGCTGGGAGGCCGGCAGGTGCTGAGCGACGTCATGTCGCCCGGGGAACTGATCGCTTTTCTCGGTTCGTTGGGCTTTCTGGCTTCGCCGATCAATAATTTTACGCGCGCCGTCAGCCAGCTCCAGTTCGGTTTCGCGGCGGCGGAGCGGATCTTCGGCCTTCTCGACAACGACGACCGGGTCGTGACGCCGCCCGGCGCGGTCGTTTTGAAGCGCCTGCAAGGCGAAGTGCGCTTTGAAAACGTGTGGTTCAGCTACGAGCCGGAACAGTGGATCTTGAAAGAGCTGAATCTGACGGTCCGCCCCGGCGAGAAGATCGCCGTCGTCGGGTCGACGGGCGCCGGCAAGTCGACGCTCGTCGATCTGGTGCAGCGCTTTTACGATCCTCAAAAGGGAACGGTTTTCATCGACGGGCACGACGTCAGGACCGTCGATCTCAAAAGCCTGCGCACTCAGATCGGCGTGGTGCCGCAGGATCCGGTTCTGATGAAAGGCTCCATCGCCTTCAACATCGCCTATGGATATGATGCGAAAAAAGGCGAGATCGAAGAAGCGGCCGCTATCGCCGGCATCTCCGGATTCATCGGTTCCCTTCCCGACAAATACGACACGGAAGTCGGCATTCGCGGCGTCACCGTCAGCGGCGGCCAGCGGCAGAGGATCGCCATCGCGCGGGCGATCGTCCGCAATCCCCGCATCATCATCCTCGACGAGGCCACCTCGTCGCTCGACGCCGCCGTGGAGCGACAGATCCAGGAGGCGATGGACCGCGCCATGGAAGGGCGCACGTCGTTCATCATCGCTCATCGGCTTTCGACGATCATCAACGCGGACCGCATCCTTTACCTCGAGAACGGGCATATCATCGAAGAGGGGACTCACGAGGAGCTCCTTCGGAAAAACGGGGCCTATCAAAAACTCTTTTCGCTCCAGTACGGGGCCGGGCATCCATGAACTTTCTCACGAAGTCCTATCTTGCCTATTCCCACGGAGAAAAGACCGTATCGCCGTGGATGATTCTGAAACCGCTGGGATGGCTGGGCTCAGTCATCGTCGGAACCCGGCGGGCGTTTTACGATCACGGCGTTTACGCTTCGGAAGAACCGCCGCTGCCCGTCATCAGCGTCGGAAATCTTACCACCGGGGGAACGAACAAAACGCCTTTCGTCGAATTCATTGCCGAACAGTTGTCCCGCTGGGGTCTGAAGCCGGGGATCGTCAGCCGAGGCTACGGCGGCACAACGTCCGAGCCGGTCGTCGTTTTGAACGGCCGCGGCGACAGAAGCGTCGTCGGGGACGAGCCGCTTCTGCTCTCGTCACGGCTGACGGACGTCCCGGTAGCGGTTTCGAGCGACCGCATGGCGGACATGGCGGCGCTTTTGGACCACGACGTCGATATCGCCGTCGCCGACGATGCGTTTCAGCATCGCAGGATGGTCCGCGACGTCGACATCGTTCTCGTCGACGCCACCTGTCCGTTCGGCAATGGGACGTCCCTGCCCAACGGCATTTTGCGCGAGCTCCCCGGTTCTTTGTCGCGGGCTCATGCCGTCGTCATTTCCAAGTCGGATCAGACATCGTCGGAGGCTTTGCGACGCCTGAAAGAGCGCATCTCCCATTGGGTCCCGCAAGAGCGCATATTTTATTCGCGGCTGGCTGATCCCCTCTGGGAGCGATGGGATGGAGAGCGGTTCGTTCCCGTCGGGAAGAGCATGACGGCCTTTTCTCTGATAGTTTTTTCCGCGATCGGCAATCCGCACAGTTTTCGAAACACGGTCCTCAAAAGCGGCGCGGCCATTCTCCATGAATTCGAATTCAAGGATCATCACCACTATGATGCGAATGATTTGCAGAAGATCGAAGATGCGGCCCGGAAATCGGGCGGCAAGGCCATATGCTGCACGGAAAAAGACATATTCAATCTGCCGCGCGGATACGTTCCCCGCGTTCCGCTCTACGTGCCGAGAATAAGCGCGCTCGTCGAAGAGCCCGGCAGATTCTGGAACGTCGTCGTTCAGGCGCTTCGTCCTCAGATTGTCGTCGCGTCGAACGGGTACGGCGAAGACGCTATCGGGGCCAGGCTCGCGCGCAAAGCCGCACAGAGATTTCCGCAGGCGGAGGTCTGCGCTTTTCCGCTTGTGGGATCGGGGATCCCTTACAAGAAGATCGGCGTCAGAATCCTGCCGCCCCTTTCGAAATCGCCGACCGGCGGGATCATAAAATATCACCTGCGTGATCTTTATCAAGAGATCAAGGCCGGGCTTTTTCGGCAGATTTCCCGTCAGCTGTCTGCGTGGAATCAGCTGCGCAGCAGCTGCCGTACGGTTCTTTGCGTTGGCGATGCGTATCTCCTCTGTCATACTTTATGGGGGCAGGGGAAAAAGGCTCTCATGGTGGCGACGGCGAAAACGAAATTTATCAGCGGCCATTGGAAGCTGGAAAGTTTTCTGTACCGAAAAGGCTGCAGGAAGGTCTGGACCCGCGACGAAGAAACGGCGGTCGAATTGCGCCAAAACGGCGTCGCCGCCGTCTTCGAAGGAAATCCAATCATGGACCTTTCTTGTGATAATACTAAAGGGACCGTTCCGTGGGGCGAGGGGCGCCGCCTTCTCGTGCTGCCCGGCAGCCGGGAGCGGGCGTACAAGGATCTGGGGCTGTTGCTGCGCGCGCTCGGCAAAATTTCCGAACGCTGCGCGATTGCGGCCGTGATGGTCCCCGCTCCCAGCATCGACATCGACACACTGGTGAAAACGGCGGTCGGCTGGGAGTTCGACGGCTTTCATCTTTGCCGCGGCAAGCTGGACATCGTTATTTACCGGGGCGAGGTCGCGGAGGCGGCGCGGGGGGCCGAGCTTCTGCTGGGGCTGGCCGGAACGGCCAATCAGGTCTGTGCCGGTTTGGGAGTCCCCGTTCTGTCGGTCATTGAAAAGGGGAAGTTGGTACAGAAAAAACTCCTCGGAGACTCCGAACTTTTGGTGGAAGCCGATGCGGACGTCCTCGCGGAGGCGGCGCTCGATCTTTTGGCCGACGCCGAGCGACTGGCTCATATGAGTTCGGAAGGGCGCCTGCGCTTAGGCCAATCGGGAGCGCTTGACGCCGTTTTGAATTATGCTTCGGAGCAGTTGGGCTGGAAGAAAAGAGCCTTTGTTTACGACGAATTGAGCAAGCGGATGAAATTCGATCGATGACAGCGCTTGCTTCAAGGGAGGGAAGGGCGATTGAAGAAGATAGAAATTGGAGATTTTGCGGTCGGAGGCGACCGGCTCACCTTGATTGCAGGCCCTTGTGCCCTGGAAAGCCTGGAACTCGGACTGGAAGTCGGCAAAAGAACTCAGGCTTTATGCAAGAAGCTGGGGCTCAATTACATTTTCAAAGCCTCGTACGACAAGGCGAATCGCACTTCGATCTCCAGTCCGCGCGGCCCCGGCATCGAGAAGGGGCTGCAATGGCTGGCGCAGATAAAAACCGAACTGGGCGCGCCCATCCTGACGGACATCCACGAGCCGTGGCAGGCCGCTCCCGTCGCGGAGGTCGCCGACGTACTGCAGATCCCGGCGTTCTTGTGCCGTCAGACCGACCTTCTGGTGGCCGCCGCCAAAACCGGACGGGCGGTCAACGTCAAAAAAGCGCAGTTCCTTTCCGCCTGGGACATGAAGTCCGTGCTGGGCAAGCTGACGGAAGCCGGCAACGATCGGGTCATGCTGTGCGAGCGGGGCACGACGATGGGCTACAACCAGCTGGTCGTCGACATGCGTTCCCTCGTGATCATGCGCTCTTTGGGCGCGCCGGTCGTTTTCGACGCCACTCACAGCGTGCAGATGCCCGGCGGCATGGGAAACAGTTCCGGCGGCGACCGGCGCTTCGCTTTGCCGCTGGCGCGCGCGGCCGTCGGCGTCGGCGTGGACGCGCTGTTCCTCGAGGTCCATCCCGAACCGGAAAAAGCGCTGAGCGACGGGCCGAACATGGTGCCGCTGGCCCTTTTGGAGAAATTCCTCGCACCGGTCTGCGCCATCGACCGCCTTGTCAGAAGCGGCATCGGCCCCGTCGCCCTGGATTGGTGCGAACGATGAATCCGGCGATGACGCTGCCGTCGGACCGACAGCCGGAAAGGCTGTCGGACGAAGAACTCCTCAAGGCGGGCTGCCAGGTGCTGCGGCACGAGGCGGAGGAGCTTGTCCGCGCGGCCGATCGTTTCGGCTTTGAGCTTGTACAGGCCGCCCGCTTGCTGGAAGCCTGCAAGGGGAGGATCGTCGTTTCCGGCATCGGCAAGGCGGGGCATATCGGGCGCAAGATCGCGGCGACTCTTTCGTCGCTGGGCACGCCGTCGTTCTTCCTTCAGGCCAGCGAAGCGGCGCACGGCGATCTCGGCATGGTCCGCCACGAAGACGTGGCGCTGCTGATCAGCAACAGCGGCAAGACGGCGGAAGTCGTCGCCCTGCTGCCGTTTTTCCGCCGCATCGGCGCGCCGGTCATTGCCGTCTCGGGCGACGCTGATTCGCCGCTGGCGCTGGGAGCGGATATTTTTTTGAACTCTTCGATCGAACGCGAGGCGGATCCGCTCAATCTGGCGCCGACCAGCAGCACGACCCTGCAGCTGGCCATCGGCGATGCGCTGGGAGCGATGGTGACGCTGCTGCGCGGCCTGAAAAAAGAGGACTTCGCCCTGTTCCATCCGGCCGGCTCGCTGGGAAAGAAGCTCCTGCTGCGCGTGTGCGACGTGATGAACACGAGCGGCTCCCTGCCGGTCGTCTCGCACGAAACTCTGGTCAAAGACGCCCTGTTCGAGATCACCAGCAAGAATTACGGCGCCACCAGCGTCGTCGACGACGAGGGCTTTCTCGTCGGCATCTTCACCGACGGCGATCTGAGGCGGCTGATCGCCAAAGAGGGGATCCATTGTCTGGACCGCAAAGTCGAAGACGTGATGATCAGCTCGCCGCGGACCATCGCTCCCGAAGCGCTCGCCGCGGAGGCGGTGCACGTCATGGAAAAGCTCGAGATCTCCGTTCTGATCGTCGTCGACAAGGACCGCCGCCCCGTGGGGATGGTGCACATTCACGAGCTGCTGCAAAGCGGCGTCGCCTGATCATGTCGTTTTATGGCTGTGTTTCCGAGCTTTTGTTTTTTGCCGCGCGCCCTTTCCTGAACCGAAAATACGACGAAGGCAACGAACAGAGGTACGGCCGCTATCCCGACGATCTGCCCAAGGGCGCTCTGTGGATCCATGCGGTTTCAGTCGGCGAGGTGCAGTCGGCCTATCCTTTTATCAGGGAGATCAAACGGCAGACTCCGGATATGCCCATTCTCCTTTCGACGATCACGAAGACCGGCCGGACCATGGCGGAGCGGCTGGCGGGCGATCTCGTCCGGCATATTTATTATCCGTGGGATTCGCCGAGCGTTCTCAGAAGAGCGCTGACGGCTCTGCGTCCGGCCGCCTACATCACGATCGAGACGGAGATCTGGCCGGAGATGCTCTTTCAGCTTCGGAAACGACGGATCCCGACTTTTCTCGTCAACGGCCGGCTGTCGGAATCGAGCTTTCGAAAATACCGGCGTCTGCGCTTTTTCTGGAAGCGGGTCATTCGCCGTTATTCTCTGATCATGACTCGTTCCGCGCCGGATCGGGATCGTTTTATCGCCTTGGGCGCGGAACCGGACCGGGTGAAGGTGACCGGAGACTGCAAAGTGGACGCGTTGATCGCCCGCAAAAATGCGGCCGACGGCGCCGGCCTGGGGGAGATTTTTGCCGGCAAAGAACCGCTGATCCTTGCCGGAAGCACCCACGAAGGGGAAGAAGAGATCGTCTTCGACGCCTACGCGGAGCTGCTGAAAATCTATCCCGGCCTGAAACTCGTCGTCGTGCCGCGGCATCCCGAACGCGGCCGCGCGCTGCTGGACGAAGCGTCGGCAAGAAAGCTCGGCAAAGTTGAGCTGATGTCGGAAGCGTACGGCGACTGGAACGTTCTTATCGTCGACCGCATCGGCGTGCTTTTCTCTCTTTACGGATATGCGAGAGCGGCGTTTCTCGGTGGTTCGCTCGTTCCCAAAGGCGGTCAGAACATCATGGAGCCGGCGATCTGGGGCGTCCCGTTCTGTCAGGGACCTGACTACCGCGATTTTTCGGAAGCGACGGAAGCCCTCGAAAAAACGGGACTGTGCACCATTGTGCGCGACGCGCGGGAGATGAGAGATTTTTTCGACGGCGTGCTGTCAAACGGTAATTCCGATTTCGGCCGGGAGCGTCAAGAATTTTTCGCCGCCCTGAGCGGCGCGTCCCGGCGAAGCTGGGATTTGATAAAAGATTTTCGTAGCGGGCATCCGGAAAAATATCTGTAAGCGTCAAGGAAGAAGGGGCATTATGGCATCGATTCACAGAGAACTGCTGAAAACTTTTTTTGAGCGTCAGGACGAGCGCACCCGGGCCGGCATCGAAAAGGCCACGGAAAAGATGGTCGAGGTCAAGAAGAACGGCGGCAAGATCGTCGTCGCCTGCGGCAGCGGTCCCAACATCCACGAAGGCGTGACGACGCTGATCGCGGAACTGATGGACAAGGGCATCATCGACGGCGTCACCACCAGCTCGGCGGTCGTCGGGCATGAAATGGCGGGTTCTCTCGACCGCGTGAAAATGGTCAGTTCCGACGAGCTGGGGTTCGACCCCGAGGACATGCCGCGCGGCAACGTCTTCGAGTTCACCTGCATGAAGCCCGACGAGCTGGCGGCGCTGAAAAAGCAGATCGTCCTGGACGACGCGCTTCTCGCCAAAAAAGACCGGATCGCCGGGCACGAGGTCATCAAAGCGGCCGGCAACATGGCCTATCCGATGGGCTACTGGAACGAACACGTCGCCTCCGAGATCTGCGACATCGCCCGCACGTACGCGCTTCCGTTCGAAGTCGTCGCGGGCTGGGGCTGCGACCGCCGCACGATGCTGGGCGTCGGCGCGGCGAAAGATCTTCCCGTGCTGGTCAGCCTGCCGCAGATGGTCGGCGGCGGCAACATCGGTTCGTGCATCGGCGACAGTATCCCGATCCGCCAGCGCTGCATGCGCGTCGCGCGCATGCTCGAAGACGCGGACGTCATCATCGAGTCGGCCATCGCCCTTTCGCAGGAACTTCACGACGGTCCGTTCGAGAAGTACACGGGACACGGCATCTGGGCCTGGTGGAACGGCATGCACACCTACAACCTGCGCGGCAAGACGCTGATCCGCCTCGACCTCGACGAAAATCTGCGCCGGGCCTGCGATTCCCAGGCGCAGATGCAGGAAGCGATCGCCAAGGGCCTGCCGAAAACGAAGATCTCCGGCATTCCTTTCCGCATGGAAATGTCGGCCTTCGCGCGCCACGAAGGAAGCATCCCGCTGATCGGCGACATCGGCGAAGTCTGGCCGGTCCTGGCTGTCGGCGTCGCCGACGCGCTCGGCATCGAACTCGATTTCATGAGCTACAAGCAGGAGACTGCCGAGGGCAAAGCCATGCGCGAATGGATCGTCGACAACGTAAAACCGTTGGATGTCACCAAGATCAGAGCGAAAGCCCTGACGTTCAAACTGTAAAATGAAAACGATCGGAATCATCCCGGCCCGCTGGGGCTCCAGCCGCCTGCCCGGCAAGCCGCTTGCCGATCTCTGCGGCAAGCCCGTCATCCGGCACGTCTACGAGCAGTGCCTGAAAGCCCGTTCTCTGGCGCGGGTGATCGTCGCGACCGACGACGAAAGGATCCTGAACGCCGTCGCCGCGTTCGGCGGAGAAGCCGTGATGACGGCTCCCGACCATCCCAACGGCACCAGCCGCGTCGCCGAAGTCGCCGCGCGCGTGGAATGCGACTACGTCATCAACATTCAGGGCGACGAGCCGATGCTCGACCCGCGCGTGATCGATCAGCTTGCCGACGTTCTGGTCCATGCCGGCGAGCCGATGGCGACGCTC
This sequence comes from Pyramidobacter sp. CG50-2, assembly GCF_003612005.1. Classification (NCBI taxonomy): domain Bacteria; kingdom Thermotogati; phylum Synergistota; class Synergistia; order Synergistales; family Dethiosulfovibrionaceae; genus Pyramidobacter; species Pyramidobacter sp. CG50-2. The sequence goes on along the minus strand of NZ_RAWT01000010.1, from coordinate 17,881 downwards.
TCCGTTCCCTTTGCCTCCGCGGCGGAGGCGGCCGACCCGAACAACGTCAAAGTCGTCGTCGATCAAAAAGGGCGAGCTTTGTATTTCAGCCGCAGCGTCATTCCCTTCGCGCGCTGCGGAACGCCCGTCGTCTCCAAACACATCGGCATTTACGGTTACCGCAAAGATTTTCTGCCCGTTTATCTGCGCCTTGCGGAAACGCCGCTCGCCGAAGCGGAGAGCCTCGAGCAGCTCCGCGCCCTGGAACATGGCTACGACATCGCCGTCGCCGTTTCCGCGTATCCCGGCCGCGGCGTGGGAATCAACACGCCTCATGATTTGGAGCTGGCGCGAAAGCTGATGAGCGAAAAAAGCTGAACAAAATCCGCGATAATCGGATATAATAAAAGCCAGTCTGCGTTTATTCAGACTGGCTTTTTTCGTATCGATATCCCCGTTCGAGGAGAAAAAATGAAAACTCTGTACATCGACTGCACAGCGGGCATCTCCGGCAACAGATTGATCGGGGCTCTGCTTGATTTGAAAGGAGAAAATGCCGACGAATTCGATCGGCGGATGTCATGGCTTCGTCGCTATGGCTGCACGTGGACCGTCAGCGCGGGCCCGAACGGCTGGGGCGGCATCGAGGCGAAACCGGTTCCTTCCGGCTGCAAGACCTTTGGATTCGCGGAAATAGAGGCGCTTCTCGACGAGTCGAAGCTTTCGTCGGAGATGAAGCAACGCGCGTTCTCGGCCTTCAACGCTTTAAAAACGGCGGGGTGCGTTTTCCGCAGCGACGAAAGCGGGGCCTTTCTCCTTGACGCCTGCCTCGTGTTCGAAATTGTCGGAGCGCTCGCGCTCCTGGATACGCTTCAGGTCGATGCCGTCTATGCCTCGCCGGTCAACGTCGGCGGCCGTATGGGCGGACCTGGACAGAGCGCCGTGTCCGCGCCGGTTTCGTTTTTTTTGAGGGGAATGACCGTTTTCGCCCGCGAAGGGGAACATGAACGAACGACGTTAAGCGGCGCCCTGCTGCTCAAAGCCCTCTCCGCATCCAGCGAACCTCTTCCGGCAGGCAGATTGCTTGCCGGCGGCTGCGGGAGAGCCGCGCCGCAGGCAAGCTCCGAGGCGCTGCACGTCATGATGCTTGAGCAAAATGACGAAGCGGCTCTCCCGTACTTGACGGGGAAGATCGTCGTGCTGGAAACGAATATCGACGACATGAACCCGCAGGATTATCAGAACCTGGAAGAGCGCCTCTTCGCGCGTGGCGCGCTGGACGTTTTTTTTACGCCCATACTGATGAAAAAACTCCGTCCCGCCGTGAGGTTGACGTGCATTTCCCGCGCCGCCGACAGAGAAAAGCTGGGCGAGATCATTCTGAGATACAGCACGACGATCGGCCTGCGTTGGAGCGAAGTCAACCGCATGACGCTGGAGCGCCGCCTCCGGAAATTCGAAAGTTCGTTCGGCCCGGTGTCGATGAAATTGTCATGCTGGGGCGGCGAAATCGTCCGCGTCACGGCGGAGTACGAGGATTTAAAGCGTATCTCTCAGGAGACGGGCTGTCCTTTGGATCGGCTTCGTCCTCTGGTCGTCAGTGAATTCCGTCAAAAGGAAGATTTATAAAAATGGATCTGAAACCACTTTTGATACTTCTTAGCGAGAATACCCGCGGACATATCGTCCAGAGCCGGGGAATACGCGGCCGCATGCAGGAGCTTGCCGATTTCGAAACGGCGGAATTCGACGTTCCCCAGTTACGCGGGGCGGCGCGGATCAAGGCTCTCAAACTGCTTGCCCGACGCCTTCCCAAGGCAGCGCCGCAGGGCGCGGAGCGTTGGCTTTTGAGAGCCGGAGGCAAGGAGCTTCTTGACCGCATCGCGATGCTGAATCCGGAGCGGCGCCCGCTTCTTTTCCTTTCCGCGGGAAGTACGGCCGCGCCGTATTGCTTGGCTCTCGCCAAAAGATTCAACGGGAAAAGCTGCGTGGTGATGACGCCCTCCGTTTTAGGCACGAGCCCCTTTGATATGGCGGTCGTGCCTAAGCACGACGGACGCCGCGGCGACAACGTTCTGGTCACGCTGGGCGCTCCCAATTCCATTTCTCCGGAGCTTTTGGAGAGCCAGCGCCGGGAGCTGCTGAGCGATTATCCTCCGCACCAAAAAGACGCCTGGGGGATCCTCATCGGCGGCGACGATTTGAACTACTCGATCGCCCCCCTCTGGGTGAACAAAGTCCTGCCGACGCTGCTCGACGCCGCGGCCGATGCCAACGTCGACCTGTATATCACGACCTCGCGCCGCACGCAGGCCGCGACGGAAATGGCGATCGCCAAACTCTGCGGGGACACCAGCGTGGTGCGGATGCTCCTGCTGGCTTCGCAGGATTCCCGCAATCCCGTTCCCGGCATTCTCGGCCACTGCTCGCGCGTTTTCTGCACCGAAGACTCCGTTTCGATGATCTCCGAAGCGGTTACCGCCGGCGTGCAGACGGCGGTCGTCACCGTCGGCCATCACCACGGCGTCAAACGGCTTCTGCAGGAGGTGACGGAGTGGCTCGTGGACGCCCGGCTGCTCTCCACCAAGCGTCTGTGGGGCGTGCCCCGTTTCAACCGCATGATCGAGGATTTCGAAAATCAGAACTATCTGTGCCAGATCACTCCCCGCAACCTGAACGACGATCTTCGCCATTTCCTCGAACGGCCGCTTGACGGGATGAACGGCTTCAACGAAGCCGAAAAAGCCGCGCGGTGGATCCTCGACCGGTGGCTGCCATGAAAATCGTCCACATCCTCCCCGAACTTCAGATCGGCGGCGTCGAGCGCCATGTCATCGATCTGGCGAACGAGCTGGCCAAAAGGGGCCACGAGGTCATGGTGATCTCGGCCGGCGGCCGGATGGAGCGCCAGCTCGACGCAAAGGTGCTGGTGCGTCATCTTCCCGTGCACAAAAAAAATCCGCTGACGGGACTGTACAGCGCGGCGAAAATTGCCCGCTGGGTCAAAAATGAAAACTGGCAGATTCTTCATGCCCACTCCCGGGTACCGGCGTGGATCGCCAACTGGGCGGGCAAAAAGAGCGGTGTTCCTTACGTCGTAACGGCTCATGTGGATTTTGGGACAAAAACTCCGTGGATCTATGCCCCGTATCGCGGCGCAAATCGCGTTATTTGTGTCAGCGCCGCCGTTCAATCAGCCATGAAAGACTGTTTTTACGACAATACGACCGTGATCATTAACGGGTTAAAGGAACCCAAAGAACGCTGGGATCCTGAAAACTCCGCTCAAAACAAGCTTCTGTTTGTAGGAAGATTGAGTTCTGTCAAGGGTTTGCAGGACGTGCTGAGAGCGATCCCGGCCGACGTTCGATGGACCTTGAACATTCTCGGCGACGGACCGCAAAGGGCAGAATGGCAAAACATCTGCAAAGAGCGTCGCTTGGAAGACCGTGTAACGTTCCACGGATACAGCGAACAGGTCGAACATTTTATGGCGACTTCATCCTGTCTGCTCTTTCCTTCCTATACGGAAGGAATGCCGCTGACCTTGGCTCAGGCTGCACAAGTGGGAATTCCCGTTCTGGCCTCCGACATACGGCCGGTATTCGAAATGAAAGGAAATCGAACCGGTTTGATCCCTCCCGGCGACCTGACTTTTTGGCGACAGGTTCTGGAAGATTGTCTCGCGCACCGCAAAGAACCGGAACGTTTCCCGCGGGATTGCGTTCCGACCCTTGAACATATGGTCGACCAGGTTGCGGACGTCTATGCGTCTGTTCTGAAAACTCCAGGCAAAAATTCTTCCGAAAGTTATCAGGGGAACGTCGAATGAAAATATTGCATTATGTGGATGAAAACAGGCTGGCGTGGATGGCTCCCTGGATCCAGCTTCTGAAGGAATTGGAAAAGCGCGGCGTTCAGAACTCGGTTTTGTGCCGCGAAGGGGGGACCCTGTCACAGGAACTTGCAAAGTCGGGAATCGACGTCTTCACTTACACGCCCCCGGCACAATGGCTGCCCGTTTTCACATCCGGCATTGGGAAAATCGTCGATCGGGCGAAGCCGGATCTGATCCACACGCGCCTTTCTTCCGCCGCGTATCTTGGCGGTTATTGGGGGCGGAAAAAGAATATCCCCGTCATCTCGACGTTCGACAAATATCCCAAGGCGAAATACTACGAAAATTCCGATGTGCTGATCGGCTGTTCGTCGGCCGTGACGGCTCATATAAAAAAATTGAAACTGCCGCGCGCCCGATTGATCGCGACGATCCTCAACCCGGTTCTTTCAAAATACTATACGAGGGATTGGTCAGCGCGGCAAAAATGTCGCCAGTCGCTTGGAGTAAAGCCCGGCGAATGTGTGGTATTGGGGATGGGGCGCTTGGTCGGCTGGAAGGCGTGGGATGATTTTCTGCGGGCTATCGCTCTTATTCCAGAAAGAGGCGGATATCATTTTTGGCTTGTCGGTAGCGGCAATGAAGAAAAGAAATTAAAAAACTTATCGGCGAAGCTCGGCATCCAGAACCGCATCCGCTTCTTCCCCTTCGCCGCGGACGTCAGGCCATGGCTTTGGGCGGCCGATCTTTTCGTGCAAAGCTCCAAAGAACCCGAAGGTTTCAGCCTGATGCTTATAGAAGCGATGGCGGCGGGGGCCGTGCCGATCGCCACGAATATTGGAGGCACTTTGGATATCGTAAAGGACGGCGTAAACGGTTTACTGTTCAGTCCCTCCGATATACGAACCTTGAGCGCGGCCATTCTGAGAGCAAATCACGAGGAAGCTCGCGCGTCCATGGCGCTGAACGCGCAGCGCAGCGCGGCGGATATCAACGTTGGACGGATCTCCGAAGAAACCGTCGATATCTACAACAAGACGCTGCAATTAAAACGCTGAATTTGTGCGAAAGTTCCGTCCGCTGATCTGAGGGACCGATTTGCGTTCACGTTTGCGAGGACACCATGATAAATTTATCTTTGTACATCATTACCTATAACGAAGAAAAAAGGCTTCCGCAAACTTTGGAAGCGGCGCACAGGCTCGCTGACGAGATTATCGTCGTTGATTCGGGGAGCACTGACAAGACGCGGGAAATCGCCTTGAGATACGGAGCCAGGTTCTACTACAACGAATGGGTTTCTTTTGGCGATCAGGTTCGCGTCGCTGAAGAATATTGCGCGAACGATTGGGTGCTGCGTCTCGACGCCGACGAGGTCCTGAGCGAAGAGCTGTCGAAAGAAATAGAGATGATAAAGCAGGATCCAGACTGCGACGGGTACAGGCTGCGCATAGGCGATGTGTATCCCGGCGTTCCCCGCCCTATTCGCTGGGCGAAACACTACAAATTGATCCGTCTCTACAACAGGAAGAAAATGAGGATGCTGGGGATTTTGGATCATGATGCGGTCGATCCGCTGGCGCCCGACGTCCGAGTCCGCACGCTGCGCGGCTTTGTGTGTCATCATTCGTATTTGACATTGTCGCATGTTATCAACAAGCAAAACAGAGCGACCGATACACAGATCCAGATGCTTGTCAAGGGGCAGAAACGTTATTCCCCGTTGCGGATGCTGGGAACCGCGACGCTGACTTTTTTGAGGACCTACTTCTTGAACCGTCATTTTCTGTACGGGTATTGGGGATTCATCAACGCCAGTACGCTTGCTTTCTTCCGTTTTGTGAAATTTGCCAAGTGGTACGAGCGTGAGCAGCTGGAAAAACTCTCCAGTCAATGAAGCGCCGCCTTCCTGGCGCAGGGCTGAGAGCAATGTTATGGACTGCGCTCCAAACGTGGCAAATTGCGATGTTACAGTGCAAAAAGAAGGGAAAAAGATGGACAGACTGTATCGACGCCAAGTTGCGGATGCCCAAGAAAAGAGAGACGGAAGCAAGAAATTCTTTTTGTATTGTTATACTCTCTCCATAGCTTTGTCGCCTTTGGGGCCAGTGTTTCATTATATCCTATGGGGAGCGACTTTGATTTCTCTCGTTTATTGCTGCGCGGTGAACAAAGAGGATATCATTCATAGAGTGGAGCTTTCCCACCGTTCGCGAGTTGTTTTGGCGCTGTTTTCCCTTTTTTTGCTTTGGGTGGTCATTTCCGGCTTGTTTAGCTATCGCGAGCTGAAATCCTATGGACGGAACGTGACTGTGCCTCTTGAAATGCTGCTTGGCATTTTGATGTCGGTTATCTTTTTGGGGACGGAAAGCGCGAGAAAAACGTTCATCAAGGTTTTTGTTGCCGCCAGCGTTCTGATCCTGTTGGGAAATTTGCTGCGGATAGCCGGCCTCTTGGAATATTTCCCCAACCGCGCCCTAAACAACGGCAACACCCTTGGCGCTCTCGGCCTATTGCTTTTCCCGCCGGTTGCCTGCTTTGCTTTTTGGTCTGTGAACGGAGGGAAGCTCAAGCAAATAATCTTGTTGTTCCCCGTGTTGAGCGTCATATTTTTTTCATTTTCTTCCGGAGCGTGGCTGTCTGCTTTTCTGGGGGGGCTCGTCTTTCTGTATTATGCGTTTCGCTTTCACAAAATTTCCTGCCGGACGCTCATGACATACGTCGCTTGCTTTTTGGCGGCCGCCGTATTGTTATATGGCGTTTCCGGAGACTTCCGGCGTTGTCTCTTGGGCGAATGCAAGCAGATTTCATCTCTTCACGATATGAACGAACTGACGACCCAAAGAAACGAGATCTGGAAAGTCGCTCTTCATGCGATAAAAAAACGTCCTTTCCTCGGTTACGGGGGAGACTCGTTCTATAACGTCCACGAGGCTATTGTGCGCGCGAAAGCTCAGGAACTGGGGCTGACGGTAAAAAGATCCATGGATCATCCCCATTCGACATATTTTTATCTCTGCTGTATCGGCGGCATCCCCGCGTTGCTTTTGTGGCTCGCGCCCATTGGATTATGCATGAAGAAAATGCTAAAATATGCCCGCGCGGAGAAAAACGTTTTCTTCCCATGGGGCGTGACTGCGGTCATGCTGCTGGTGGAAATATTGACGTACGGTACGAACGGGGACATTTTTCAGGGCCGTCGCGACATTGCGGTCATGGTATGGTGTTTTATCGGCATTATGGTCGTTCTCCCCGACCCTGAAGACACGCGGGATGCGCGGCGTTTCAATGGCGACGGAGAAAAATAGGACCTTGTTGAATCGGCGTCATAAAATCAGGAGGAAAAATGAATTCAAAAGTGAGATTTCTGTTGCTACCATTGCTGACGTGCGCCCTGTTCGTTCCGACCGCTTATTCCGCGGAGTGGCGCCAAAAGAAGGAATATCGCGACGATTTCGGCGCCAGCGTCGAGATTCAGGCGACGTACTATGCGGCGGAATACGTGGAACGCTCGACTCAGGATCAGGCGCAGAAAAATCTGTGGACGGCCGACGAGGCGGAGGATTACCGTTACAATTTGCTGCAGCAGCTGAAACTTGATGATACGATCCCCGTGTTTATCAGATTCACGAACCGCGGGCCGGCGATCCGCATGGCTCCTTTCGAGAGTCAGGTTACCCTGACCGTGGGCAAACATCGTCTTTCCCCTGTCGATTACGACAAACGCTTCAACTTCAAAATCACCGATGAACGTGAAGGCTTCGTCTACTTTCCCCGTTACGATTCCAAGGGAAAGCCCTATCTGACGCCGAAAGTCAAAACGGTCAAGTTCACCATCGACGGCGCCATCACGCCCGTGACGCTCGGCAAGACCATCGATTTCTTCTGGGACGTCAAAGACGACGACCCCAACAAGCTGCTGCAAGGCAAATCGGGCGCCCGCATGGAAATGGATCGTCTGAACAAACGCGTCGGCAACCTGACAAAGGAAGGCAAGGAGCTTCAGGACCGCCTGAACGAAATCCAGGAGGAACTGAGCAAGCTCAACAAACGCATGATGGAACTGCAAAAAGAAATTTAATTGGCGGAAAACGAAAAGGGACTCAACTCGCGCGGAGTTGGGCCCCTTTATTTGTCTCGGTGGTTCCGGTCGAAGAGAAAAGTGTATAATTGGAAAAACAGCGCGCAAGGAGGATAAAAAATGAAACGTATTGCAGTGTTGACCAGCGGCGGCGACGCGCCGGGGATGAACGCGGCCATCCGGGCCGTCGTCAGGTGCGCGGCCTATCACGATATAAAATGTCTGGGCGTGGCGCAGGGATATGAAGGCCTTATCGACGGCATCTTCCGCAAGATCGAAGTGCGGGACGTGGGGTCGATCATCCAGCGCGGCGGAACGGTGCTGCGAACCTCGCGCAGCGAACGTTTCCTGACGGAGGAAGGCAGAAAAAAAGCGCGCCAGCAGTGCGACGACCGCAACATCGACGGCCTGATCGTCATCGGCGGCGACGGTTCGTTCCGCGGCGCCTGGGAACTGCAGAAAATGGGGCTGCCCGTTGTGGGGATCCCCGCGACGATCGACAACGACGTCAACGGCACCGACATGACGATCGGCTTCGATACGGCGCTCAATACGGCTCTGGACGCCGTGCGGCGGCTGCGCGATACGGCCCACAGTCACGACAAGCTTTTCATCGTCGAGGTGATGGGGCGTCACTGCGGCTTTATCGCGCTGCAAACCGCCGTGGCCGGCGGCGCGGAATTTGCGGTACTGCCCGAGATCCCCTTCGACATCGGCGCTCTGTGCAAAAAGCTCAAAGCGTCACGCCTCAGCGGGAAAAATTATTCTCTCATCATTCTTGCGGAAGGCGTCATGTCCGGCTACGAACTGCAGAAAAAGCTTGCCGAACAGGCTCCCGGTTACAAAGCGACGGTAACGGTGCTCGGCCATATCCAGCGCGGCGGCGCGCCATCCAGTTACGACGCGACGATCGCCACCCGCATGGGGGCCTACGCGGTCAACTGTCTGCTGGAGGGAAAGCACGGCGTCATGACCGGACTGGTCAACGGGCACATGACGCCGGTTCCTCTGCCGAACACGTGGGAGGTAAAAAAGCGACTGAACCCCGAGCTGCTCGAGCTGGTGAAAGAACTCAGCATCTAACCTTCGTTCCGCCGCAGGCCGCCGATATAGGCCTGACCGACGGAGAGGCACTCGTCGTTCGGGGAAAGCAGTTTGTGAGTGAGCGGCGTCAGCCCCCGAGCGCGGAGCAGAGGCAGCGTCTCTTTCAAGAGCAGGCCGTTCTGCCAGCAGCCGCCGGAAAGGGCGACCAGACGGATACCCGTTTGACCGGCAACGTTCGCTGCGCACTGGGCCAGCGCCTGCGCCAGCCGCGTGTGAAAAGCCCCGGCCGCAAAAAGGACGTTGTGCGGGGGCCGCGCCAGAGCGGCGACGAAAGGGCGCCAGTCGATGACGCTGTTTTCAACGTCAAAGGGCAAACCGGTACCGAGCGTGGGATGTGTCTCCGCAAAAGCCTGCAGTTCCATGGCCGCTTCGCCGTCATAGCTGACGGTTTCTTTTTTCAGAACGATCGCGGCCAGACCGTCGAAAAGGCGTCCACAGGAACTTGTGAGCGGAAACGCCTCCCAGGCATTCAGAAGCTGCCGGGCGGCGGCGGTTCGTCCGGGCCAGAGGCCCTGGCACAGTTCAAGCGCCTCGTGAGCGCCGCAGCTTTCCACCAACAGGCTCAGGCCGCAGCGCCAGGGTTCCATGACGGCGCGGTCGCCTCCGGGCAGACGGAATTCCTTGAGATGACCGCAGCGTTCGAAGCTTTCCGCGTCGCCGCAGAGGATCTCTCCGCCCCAGATCGAGCCGTCGCCGCCATATCCCGTGCCATCCATGATGATGCCAAGGGCGGGGGAATCGATGCGGTTTTCCGCGAGACAGGCCATCATGTGGGCATAGTGATGCTGCACGGCAAGCGCCGGCAGCCGGGAGAAAATTCTCTTCGCCACGGCGGTGGAGAGGTAAAGCGGATGCAGATCGGTGACGAGCCGCTCGGGAGCGAAGTTGTAGAGGCCGAGAAAGTGCCGCAGGGCTTTTTCGTAGAACTGCGCGGTTCCCATCTCCTTCATGTCGCCCAGGTATTGGCTGGAAAAGATCATGGCGTCCTGGCTGAACGCGAAAGTCCCTTTCATCTCCGCGCCGGCGGCGAGCACCGGCGCCAGCTCGCGTGCGGCGATAATGGGATTGGGAACGTAGCCGCGCGCCCGTCGGATCAGGACGGGGCCGCTGTCGTGATGGAGCAGGACGGAGTCGTCGATCTTCATGTGGATCGGGCGGTTGTGGACAAGGAACCCGTCGCAGATCCCGGCGAGGCGCCGATACGCTTCCTCGTTTTCGGAGACGAGCGGCTCGCCGCTCAGATTGGCGCTCGTCATCACGAGGGCGTCGAATTCTTCCATGATCATATGATGAAGCGGGGTATAGGGGAGCATCACGCCCAGACGATTCAAGCCGGGCGCGACCGACGGAGCGAGAAAGTTGGAATCGTTCCGTTCCAGCAGTATAATAGGAGCTCGTGCGCCCGTCAGCAGCTTTGTGTCGGCGGCGCTCAGCTTCACGATCTTTTCGGCGACGGCGACGTTTTTGACCATGACCGCAAAGGGACGGCGCGGACGGCGCTTGCGGCGGCGCAGCAGGGAGACTGGCTCTTCCCGGGTCGCGTCGCAGGCCAGATGGAAGCCCCCCAGCCCCTTGACGGCGATGATTTGGCCGTTCGCAAGTGCGGCGATCGTCAGCCCGAAGGCTTTTTCATCCCGCGCTATCTCTTGCCCTTGAGCGTCGCAATACGCCAAGCGAGGCCCGCAAACGGGGCAGGCGTTCGGCTGAGCGTGAAAGCGGCGGTTTGTTTCGTCGGCGTATTCCTGCCGGCACGCGGGGCACATCGGAAAGGCCGACATGGTCGTCTTGGGCCGGTCGTAGGGGAGTTCTCTGACGATCGAAAAGCGCGGGCCGCAGTTCGTGCAGTTCGTGAAGGCGTAACGGTAACGCCTGTCGGCGGGATCCCTGATGTCGGCCAGGCAGTTCCGGCACGTCGCCATGTCGGGCGGAAGCAGGACTCTCTGCCGAAGCGAACGCACGCTTTTGAGTATGGTAAAATCATCATCGGCCTGTTCGACGTCCTTTCGTTCGAGCAGCTTGATATCCACGATCAGCGCCACGTCGGGGCAGTCGCGTTTCAGTTCCGCCACGTATCGGGCGATGGCGTCCTCCGTCCCCTGCAAACGGAGCAGGACGCCGTCGGAAGTGTTCGCCACGGAGCCGCGGATCCCGGTGCGACGCGCGATCCTTACGCACAGCGGGCGGAAGCCGACGCCCTGGACGATGCCGCTGACGCTGTATGTTTTTTCAATCAGCATGAATTCCACCTCGAATATGAAAACGCTCCGATTATTTTAATCGGTCGAAGACCTGCCCACAAGCGGCGCGGAGAGAGCATGAGCGAAAAAATCCTTGTCGGAGTCAGCGGCGGCGTTGACAGCGCCTTATCCGCCCTGCGGCTCAGAGACCTTGGCTACGACGTGACGGCGGCGCATCTGCTCCTGAAAGACGGCGAAGACCCGACCGACCGCCTGCGGCTGGAACGACTGGCGCAGCATGTGCCGATGCATCGCCTGGACTGTCGAAAACAATTTGGCGACCGCGTCGTGCAGCCTTTTCTCGACGCATACAGAAAAGGCCTCACGCCCAATCCCTGCGTGATCTGCAACGCCAGCCTGAAATTCAGGGTGTTGCTCGAGCTGGCCGACCGGCTGGGCATCGAAAAGGTCGCCACGGGACATTACGCGCGCGTTCTCAAGCGCGGAAACCGCTGGGCCATCGCCCGGACGCCCTCGCCGAAAGATCAGACCTACATGCTGTGCCGGCTGCCGTACGAATGGCTGCCGCGGCTTTGCTTTCCGCTTTCGGCAGAACGAGATAAAACGGGCGTGAAAAACGAGCTCGCATCCAGGCTGGGCGGACGGCTGGCGCAGGGCGACAGCCAGGGCATCTGTTTTCTTGAGGGCGGCTCGCTGGAACGTTTTCTCGAAGATCACATCGCGTCGGAGGAACGCCACATCGGACGCATGGTCGACCATGACGGCAAAGATTTGGGCCCGCATCGGGGCTTGATCTTCTATACCGAAGGGCAGCGCCGCGGGCTGGGCCTGTCGCGCGGGCCGTGGTTCGTCGAACGCCGGGATTTTACGAACGATCGCCTGCTGCTGTCTCATGGGACGGAAGCCACGGTCGGGACGATCTCTTTTGAAAACGCCGTCTGGCAGCAGGAAGTCCGCGCCGGGCAGGAATGTCTCGTGCAGTACTGCTATCGCGCCCGGCCGGTTCCCGGCCGGCTGACGGACTGCCATGACGGCTGCGGCGCGGTCAAACTGCGGAAACCCGCCGGGAGCGTTTCGATCGGACAGGCGCTTGCCCTTTACGACGGGACGGAGTACATCCTCCTCGGCGGCGGATTTATAAAATACATGGAATGACTGGGGGAAAGGCCATGAAAATACGGGCCCGAAAATTAACGGCGGCGCAGGCGCGAAGAAAGACGGATCCCAAGGTGCTGCGCTGTTCTTCTTCCGCTGAGCTGGAAGGACTGACTCATTTTATAGGACAGGAACGGGCTGTCAAATCGATCGATTTCGGTCTCGCCGTCAAGAGCACCGGCTACAACGTCTTTATCGTCGGGGCGCAGGGCAGCGGGCGCACAAGCTACGCGCTCAAAAGCGTGCGTGAAAAAGCGGCGCGCATGCCGGCGCCCAGCGACTGGATCTACGTCAACAATTTCGACGAGCCGGCAAAGCCTCTGGCCATCGACCTGCCGGCCGGGCAGGCGAAAAAGGCCGAGGAAGACTTCACCAAGCTGATCGAAGAGTTGAAGTCCGTGATCAGCGGCGCTTTCGAGAAAAGCAGCTACGAAGACGCCAAGGCGCAGGAGATCAGTTCGTTTCAGGATCAGATCTCGAAGATGATGAATCACGTCCGCGAAGAGGCCGAGAAGGACGGTTTCCTCGTCAAGCGCACGCCGCAGGGTTTTGTCAACATTCCCCTCAAAATCGTCAAGAACGGCAAAGGCAAAAAGGAGTTCAAGGAGCTTCAGACCGACGAATTCGAAGCCCTGCCGCGGAAAGAGCAGAAGCGCCTCAAGAGCGTATCCGACGCCTTGACCTCGAAAACTCTGGAAGTCCTGCGGCAGATCCGGGAGAAGGAGCGCGCGCTCAAGGCCAAGCTTTCGGATATGGAAGCCGAGATCTGCCGCACGGCGATCGGCCCTTACCTGGACGAGATCCGGGAGAAATACGGACAAACGAAGAAATTCGCCCAGTGGATCGATTCGCTGGAGCGCCAGATCGTCGCCAATCACACCCTGTTCATTGCCGCCGCCCGCGACGAGAGCGGCGAAGTGGATTTCACGCCGTACAAGATCAACGTCTTCGTCGGCAACGATCCCAAGGGCGGCGCGCCGGCCGTGTGGGAGACCAATCCGACTTTTTACAACATCGCCGGCAAGATGGAGTACGAGAGCCGTCAGGGATATTATTATACCGACTTCACAAGGATCGTGAGCGGCGCGCTGCATCGGGCCAACGGCGGTTATCTGATCCTCGACGCGGAAGAGCTGCTGCGCAATTTCATGTCCTACGATCTGTTGAAACGCGTGCTGCGCTCCGGCCTGCTCACGGTCGAGAACCTCAGCGACCAGTACAGCGTCATGCCGATCACGACGCCGCGCCCGGAAGCGATCCCCATCAAGACCAAAGTGATCCTCGTCGGCAGTTATTACATTTATTATCTGCTGCGCGAATACGACCCCGATTTCCCCAAATTCTTCAAGACCGTCGCGGAATTCGACTACGAAATGCCGCGCACGCCGGAAAACGAGTGGGATATGGCGCGCTTCGTCAAAACGACGGCCGAACAGGACGGCTGCCTGCCGTTCAACAAAAAAGCGCTGGCCGAACTGATCGAATGGGCTTCGCGCCTCGCCGACGATCAGAACAAACTCTCGACCCAGTTCAACAGGCTGAAAGAATACGTCGTCGAATCGTCCGCCTGGGCTCTGTCCGAAGGCGCCAAATCGGTGGACCGCAAGCACGTGCTGCGGGCGATCCAGGAGAAGCGCTACCGCTCGAGCCAGACGGAAGAAAAGATCCGCGCCGCCTTCGCCGAAGACATCATCCGCATCGACACGGACGGCGCCGTCGTCGGGCAGATCAACGGGCTGGCCGTCGTCAGCTTTGCCGAAGTCTCCTTCGGGCATCCCGCGCGCATCACCGCCAATACGTTCATGGGGCAGGAAGGCGTTATCAACATCGAGCGCGAGATTTTAATGGCGGGTCCGATCCACAACAAGGGCCTGCTGACTTTGAGCAGCTACCTCGGGCGCGTTTACGCCCAGGACATGCCGCTGACGCTTTCCGCCCGTTTGTCGTTCGAGCAGAATTACGGCGGTATCGACGGCGACAGCGCCTCGTCCACCGAACTGTACTGCCTGCTTTCCTCTCTGGCCGACGTGCCGATCGCGCAGAACATCGCCGTGACCGGCTCGGTCGATCAGTTCGGCAACATCCAGCCGATCGGCGGCGTCAACGAGAAGATCGAGGGCTTTTTCAGCTATTGTCTTGCGCGCGGCCTGACCGGCTCGCAGGGCGTGCTGATCCCCTGGCAGAACGAGCGGCATCTGATGCTGAACCACGACGTGGTCGAAGCGATCCGCCGCAAGCAGTTCCACATCTGGTCCGTGAAGACGATCGACGAAGGCATTGAGCTCCTGACCGGCTGCCCGGCCGGAAAGCGCCGGGCCGACGGGACGTATCCGGAAGATTCGATCCACGGCCGGGCGATGGCGAAGCTGAAACGATGGATCGAAAAAAGCGCCGCCCTGAGCAGAGGCCAAAAGGGGAACGCGCCTTCCGCCGTTTCCCGGGAGCGAAAACAATGAGCCGGGCCGACGTCGGCAAAACGGTGACGCCCGCCCCGGTCGCTCCGCCGTCGATCACGACCGTGCTGGAAATCCTGGAACAACTCTGGAAACAGGGGACGGACTCGGCCAAAATCGTCTATGAAGAGCCGCTCGACGGGCTGATCGAGACGGTGCTGTCGCAAAACACCAACGACCGCAACCGCGACATGGCCTTCGAACGCCTGAAATCTCAGTACGGCAGCTGGGAGCGCGTCGCCGCGCTGCCGCAGGAGCGGATCGCCGAGGCGATCAAGCCGGCGGGAATCTGCAACAACAAGGCGGCGACGATCCTGCGCGTGCTGAAAACCGTGAAAGAGCGCTTCGGCGAATATTCGCTCAAACGCCTGAAAAGCGGCACGCCCGCCGCGGCCTGGGATTTTATGACGCACATCCAGGGCGTCGGCCCGAAAACGGCCGCCTGCGTGCTCGCTTTCGATCTCGGGTTTCCGGCCTTTCCCGTAGACACGCATGTGGCGCGCATCTCGAAGCGTCTCGGCTGGGCCGACGCCAAAGAAACGCCTGCGGAGATCCAGGGCCGCCTCGAACAGCTTGTGCCCGACGAGATGAAGTGCGCCGGGCACCTGAACGTGATCCAGCACGGAAAAAACATCTGCAAGGCCCGAGCGCCGAAGTGCGGCGAGTGTCCCCTCAGGGGCATCTGTCCTTCCAGCGAAGCCTGACGGAAAAAAAGGAGTTCCCCGGTATTTTGGGGGGAACTCCTTTTTTCTGTCTGTGCGTAAGCTTTGAGGCGTGATAGAATATTTTCAGTCAGTTGTCGATATTTCCCGCCTCGACACTGAACGGCGGGGAATCGTTCACGCAAAGGAGGAACGATCATGGAAGAACTCAACTTGTTTGAAAGCGGGCAGACGCAGCCTCTTGCCGCCCGCCTCAGGCCGCAGAACCTGGACGAGTTTGTCGGGCAGACGCATCTGCTGGGGCCGGATAAAATCCTGCGCCGCCTGATCGTCAACGACACGATTTCCTCGATGATCTTCTGGGGGCCGCCGGGCGTCGGCAAGACCACGCTGGCCCGCATCATCGCCAACCAGACCAAGGCGGAGTTCATCAACTTTTCGGCGGTGACCAGCGGCATCAAAGAGATCCGCACGGTCATGCAGCAGGCCGAGAGCAACCGCACCTTCGGCGGCAAGACCATCGTCTTCGTCGACGAGATCCACCGCTTCAACAAGGCCCAGCAGGACGCCTTCCTGCCGTTCGTCGAGAAGGGGAGCATCATCCTCATCGGCGCGACGACGGAAAATCCTTCTTTTGAGGTCAACGGCGCGCTTCTGTCGCGCTGCAAGGTCTTCGTATTACAGGCGCTCACAACGGAGGAGCTGGTTTCTTTGCTGCAGCGGGCGCTTGCCGACCTGCGCGGCTTCGGCGGACAAAACATCCGCATCGCCCCCGAACTGCTGGAAGCGATCGCCAACTTCGCCAACGGCGAC
Organism: Pyramidobacter sp. CG50-2; assembly: GCF_003612005.1. Classification (NCBI taxonomy): domain Bacteria; kingdom Thermotogati; phylum Synergistota; class Synergistia; order Synergistales; family Dethiosulfovibrionaceae; genus Pyramidobacter; species Pyramidobacter sp. CG50-2. Next base: position 1,598 of record NZ_RAWT01000010.1, on the reverse strand, counting down.
GCCCGTTCGGCCCTTTCGACGCTGGAAATGGTCGTGCTGAACGGCAATCGCGCCGGCGGCGAGGTCGTCGTCACGCCGGAAGTGCTGGAGCAGTGCATCTCCAAGAAATCGCTGCTCTACGACAAGAAAGGCGAAGAACATTACAACCTTATCTCGGCGCTGCACAAATCGATGCGCAACTCGGACCCCGACGCCGCGGTTTACTGGCTGGCGCGGATGCTCGAGGCTGGCGAGGATCCGCTCTACGTGGCGCGCCGGATCGTGCGCTTCGCCAGTGAGGACGTCGGGCTGGCCGATCCGAGAGCGCTGGAACTGGCGGTGGCGGCGTATCAGGCCTGCCATTTCATCGGCATGCCCGAGTGTTCCGTCCACCTGACGCAGGCGGCCGTCTACCTCTCGCTGGCGCCCAAGTCGAACGCCCTTTACCGCGCCTATGAGGCAGCCCGGCGCGACGCGATCTCTCAACTGGCCGAGCCCGTCCCGCTCGTGATCCGCAACGCCCCGACCAGACTGATGAAAGAACTGGACTACGGCAAGGGCTATCAGTACGCCCACGACGCCGCGGAAAAACTGACGGGCATGCAGTGCCTACCGGATTCGCTGCTGGGAAAGGTCTACTACGAACCGACGGAGCAGGGGCTCGAAGCGAAATACAAGGCGCGCCTCGAGTTCATCAAAGACTGGAAGGCCAAGCATGGCAGCTGACGCGTTTATAAAAAAGAAAATCCCGTCGTGCGGCGCTCGACACGTCGCACGACGGGATCGATATCTCGGCGGTGGTGCTCAGAGCGGGACTCGAACCCGCACGGCGCAATGCCAGGGGATTTTAAGTCCCCAGTGTCTACCGATTCCACCATCTGAGCCCTTTCAATTACTCACGAATCATACCATAGGTTGAGTGACGTCTCAAGATATTTTTGCTCCCGCGCCGCGTATTTCCGCGCGCGAATCCCGCCGGGGGGTACGGAGACCGATACGGTTTGTCTGAGGGCCCCGGTTTGGATTGTGCATTGTGCTTTTGTGTGCTAAAGTGGGACCGAAATGGAGCCTTAAAAGTTATCTCTGCAATAATATTCAGTCGGGAGGCGCGGCCATATGGAAAAATGGAAGGATGAACTGACAGAACAGCTTGCTTCTGCGTTTCTTTCTTTGAACACAGTGGAAGAAGTGTATAATTTCCTCGAAGATGTGGCGACCATCGGCGAGATCAAGGCGCTTTCTCAGCGATTGGAAGTGGCGCGCCTGCTGCGCCGGAATCACACGTATCCGCAGATAGCGCAGCTGACCGGCGCCAGCACGGCGACGATCAGCCGCGTACGCAAATTTCTCGACTATGGCGCCGACGGTTATGGCGTGGTGCTGAACAGGCTTGAAGAGAACGGGAAAAACGTCACGAACAAGAAATAACCTTCATGCGCCAGGGCCGTCGGTAATCCAGACGGCCCTGGCGCATGTTCATACTGTTTCTTGATAAAAAGCGTTAACATAGTTTTTTGGCGCTGCGAGGGAGTTCAGTCGCTCATACTATTTCTCAATTAAAGCACCTAACAATCCATTGTCTTGCGGTAATACTCCTTATGGTCTGAGCGGTGAGATTT
>NZ_RAWT01000089.1:0-2849 GCF_003612005.1 Pyramidobacter sp. CG50-2 | reverse complement strand
GTCGAGGAGGATGCCGGGGGCGCTTCCGTGGGGGTCGGCGCCGATGGTGTAGGTGGCGTTCTGTCCCGCGGCGAGGGCGGCGGCTTTCAGCTGGCCTTCGGTGGCGGCCTGTCCGGCGCGGGCGCTTTCGCCCCAGCCGGCGTCGAGGGTGGTGTTGCTCAGGCCTTTGACGGTGTTGCTTCCAGCGGCGTCGTTGATGGAAATGCCGCCGAAGGTCGCGTAGCCGTCGTAAAGGTGAGTCTTAGAAGCGCCAGCGGCGCCGACGGTCACTTCGGTAAAGTGCGGCGTCAGGCTGGTAGCGATCCTCACGGCGCCCGATTCGTTCGTCAGAAGGATATTATCGCCCTTTTTGAAGTTGAGGATGTTGTCGGTCTTGCTGACAGTCTTCACGTCAGCCCCGTCGATCTGAACTTTCCAATTCTGCAGAGCGTTGTTGACTGTCGGCGTCAGATTGTCGATGTCATCCTTCACGAGTTTCAATTGTCCTTCGGTCGCGGCCTGTCCGGCGCGGGCATTTTCGCCCCAGCCGGTGTCGAGCGTGGTGTTGCTCAGGCCGGCGATGGCGCCTGTCGCGCCGTTGAGTTTGATTTCGTTTGTTCCGCTCTTGACCGTAACGCTGGCGAATTCGGGGTCCTCGACGATGCCGTAAGTGATTTTCTTGTCGGTCAGACCTACGGTCAGATTCTTGCCTGCCGCAAATTCGATGGTCGGTTTTACGCCGCCCAAAGCGACGTTCGACGTCGTGCTTCCGGCTTTCAGGTCGAAACCGGCTTTCAGCGCGTTGACGGTCGTGTTGTTGGAGATGTCGATGTTCTGACCCAGGTTGGCATTGGCAGATACGGTCACTTTCGCGCCGTCGGTCCCGTCCGCCGCTACGGCCACGTCGATCTTGTCCGCTTCCCCTTCAAATTTAATGTTTTTCTTCGCCGCGCCGCCCAGCGTGATGTCCTGTTTCGTGCCCGCAGCGTTGCTGACGGTGAAGCCGGCCTGTAACGCTGTGATGTCGGTAGCGCTGCTTTCAACTTTGCTGTCTACAGCTTTTAGTTGAGCCACGTTCACAGCGTCGCTGTCTTCTTTTCCGGCCGCGACGTTGACGATCTGCCGGGTGGCCCCGGTGCTGCCGATGGAGAGCGCGCCAAGGTTGCCCTTCACGGTTGCCTGCACATTGGCGTTACCGTTGAGATAGACATCGTTAGGAGCCGCCGCGCCGCGGTCGGCAATACTGGAGGAACCGATTGCAACGCTGTTGCCAGCACTCGCATTCGCTTTCGCACCGTCTCCGAGTACTACAGCACCGCGACCGTACGCCTTCGCGCCGTTGCCCAAAGCAACGGACTCGCTGCCGCTCTGCGAGTTGGCGCCGATAGCGACGCCGCTGTTGCCGCTTTGCGATTTAAGGCCAATGGCAACGCCGCTGTCCGTCTCGACCTTTGATTCTGAACCGATGGCAATGGATTCGCTTCCTTTTGCCTTGCTCGATCTGCCGATCGCAATGGCCTTTTCTCCCGTGGCGCCGTCGTTGTTCCAGTTTGTGCTATCGGGGCTCGCGCTGTCATCCGCTTTAACGGAAAAATAATGCACCCCACCGGCTGCCGTCCCTACCATTGCGACGACGGCCTTGAGCTGGGCCACGTTGACGGCGTCGCTGTTCTCCGTGCCAGCCGCTACACCGGTGATCTGACGATTGAACTGTTCGGACCAGGAGCTGTTGCCGCCTGTCGTCCGCCCAACAGCGACGGCGCTTCTCGTGCTTGCAGCGGTGTTCTGTACTGCCGCATCGCCGCCCATATAGACCGAGGTTTTATCTGTCACAGGGCCGCGGTCGGCGACGCTGTAGCTGCCGATAGCCACAGCGTCCGTCTGGTCGCTCACGGCCCGTATGCCCAACGCCACGGAAGCGCTTACCTCGGGATGATCCTTGACTCCGGCAATGGCATCCGTACCGATGGCGATGGAATCGTTTCCCAGGGCGCCCTGATAGCGGTAGTCCTCGCTATCGCTCATACGACCGATCGAAATGCCACCCTTTCCGGCCGCATGCGAATCATGCCCCAGGGCTACCGAAAAATCGCCTATGGCGTGCCCCTTCCGGCCGATGGCGACGGCCGAATCTCCCGTGGCACCGTCGTTATTCCAGTTGGTTCCATCGGGACTCGCGCTGTCGTCCGCTTTGACGGAGAAATAATGCACACTGCCGTCAGACGCGGCGAGGACAACTTCTTTTTGCTTTCCGTCGGCCGCCGCGGGAACTTGGCGCGAGCCTTTGGCCCTGTTTCAAGCTCCTTTGAAAATGGGAGCCTTCGTTCATGTTCCCATTGAATGTAAACTGATAACTATCATGCATTCAAATTGTAATTAGATATTTGATGATATCATATCACCCCCCGCGTAAAGATGCCTTATTGTTTACATTGCTCATTTTCATCGCCTTCCCCGCGCCCGACTGCGCAGGCTTGCGCGACTCTGTGCGATGGCAAATACCCATCGGAAACTTGCGGAATACAAGAAAAAGAGGTCACTTCAAAAAAAGAACTGCCCCCCAAAACTAGGGCTTGTTTAAAAAAACATTTCAGCTTGTATTATTTCAATAAAATAACACTGGCAGCAACAAGAACAAAAGCGAAAAACGAAGCGTCAAGTTTGTCATAGCGGGTGAAAATTCTACGGAACCATTTGATTTTCTGAAAGAAACATTCAACCAAGTGTCGTTCCTTGTAAACATGCTCATCTATAAACCACGGTTCGGGATTATCGCTCTTCGGCGGGATAGTGTAACTTCCCTCCCGAGAAGTAATGTACTCTCTGATGGCTTGCGAACCGTAAGCCTTATCGCCGATGACGTTGCTCCC
>NZ_RAWT01000118.1:0-427 GCF_003612005.1 Pyramidobacter sp. CG50-2 | reverse complement strand
CCTTTCTAAGGAGCACCATCAGCGAACGAGAACTCAAGCTGAACGAAACAAGCTGCACGTTTGCACGACAGAAATACAGAGCGACGCTAGTTTAACTTCTTCACTTTGTGGGCCGCTAGCTCAGTTGGTCAGAGCACTCGGCTGATAACCGAGAGGTCAGAAGTTCAAATCTTCTGCGGCCCACCATATTCATCTTTGCTGGGGGTGTAGCTCAGTTGGGAGAGCGCCTGCTTTGCACGCAGGAGGTCGTCGGTTCGATTCCGGTCACCTCCACCAGCTAAGAACACTTCTTCAAGGGACGTTTTCTTACCCAACAGTCAAGAAAAAGACGGTACGCGCTCTTTGACAATCGAACAGGACGAAACTGAAACAGGTTAAGGTAGAAAGGGCATACGACGGATGCCTAGGCACTTACAGCCGACGAAAG
>NZ_RAWT01000088.1:0-3026 GCF_003612005.1 Pyramidobacter sp. CG50-2 | reverse complement strand
CGAACAGGACGAAACTGAAACAGGTTAAGGTAGAAAGGGCATACGACGGATGCCTAGGCACTTACAGCCGACGAAAGACGCAGCAAGCGGCGAAACGCCGCGGGGAGCCGCAAGCAGGCCTTGATCCGCGGATATCTGAATGGGGCAACCCCACGGGTGCAGACCCGTGACTCCATTGTGGAGAGGAACCCGGTGAAGTGAAACATCTCAGTAGCCGGAGGAAAAGAAATCGAAGAGATCCCCCCAGTAGTGGTGAGCGAACAGGGGCCAGCCTAAACCCCCGCAGTGCAAGGCAGCAGCCGTTGCTGCGGAGGGAGTTGCGGGACAGTCGGGGAAGCGCTGCTGAGCTTCCGCAGAGTAAGAAAAGCTCGGGTTAGTCGAATCGTGTTGGAAAAGCGAGCCGCAGAACGTGAAAGCCGCGTAGACGAAAACCCGATCCCTCTGAAGACCGAATCCCAAGTAGAGCGGAGCACGAGAAATTCCGTTTGAATCCGGGCCGCCCATGGTCCAAGGCTAAATACTGTAAGTGACCGATAGCGCATAGTACCGAGAGGGAAAGGTGAAAAGCACCCCGGGAGGGGAGTGAAAGAGACCTGAAATCGTATGCCTACAAGCAGTTGGAGCTGGAAATACAGCGATGTATGGAAAGTGACAGCGTGCCTATTGAAAAATGAGCCGGCGAGATATTGCATGCAGCGAGGTTAAGGGATGAAGTTCCGGAGCCGAAGCGAAAGCGAGTTCGAAGAGAGCGCGAAGTTGCCTGCAATAAACCCGAAGCCTGACGATCTAGCCATGGGCAGGTTGAAGTGGGGGTGAAACCCCATGGAGGACCGCACCAGTGCCTGTTGAAAAAGTCTTGGATGACCTGTGGTTAGGAGTGAAAAGCTAATCGAGTTAGGTAATAGCTGGTTCTCCCCGAAATGCATTGAGGTGCAGCCTTGATGGATTCGTGACGGAGGTAGAGCGACTGACAGCTCAAGCGGTCCTGGGGGATTTGCGCGAGCCATCAAACTCCGAATGCCGCCACGTAGAAATCAGGAGTGAGACCGCGGGTGATAAGGTTCGTGGTCGAAAGGGAAACAGCCCAGATCATCAGCTAAGGCCCCGAAGAGCATGCTAAGTGTGACAAGGATGTAGGGACCCCGAAACAGCCAGGAGGTTGGCTCAGAAGCAGCCATCCTTTAAAGAGTGCGTAACAGCTCACTGGTCGAGGACCCCCGCGCCGAAAATGTAGGGGGCTAAGCATGCCGCCGAAGCTATGGGATAGAGCAATCTATCGGTAGGGGAGCGTAGTCAGCGGGACGAAGCGAAATTGTAAAGTTTCGTGGACAGCTGAGTAGTGAGAATGCCGGCATGAGTAACGACATATTTGCGAGAATCAAATACACCGGAAGACCAAGGATTCCTGGGGAAGGTTGATCCGCCCAGGGTAAGGCGGGGCCTAAGTCAAGGCTGAAAAGCGTAGATGATGGACAGCAGGTTGAAATTCCTGCCCCGCGATAAGTTCGCTACAACCGAAGCAGCGACGCAGAAAGCTAGACAGGCCGGCTGATGGAAGAGCCAGTCCAAGGAAGCAGGCTGGGGCGACAGTCAAGCACATCGCCCCGTCAAGGCCGAGATCCGAGAGGGAGCCTCATTTCGAGGCGAAGCTGTTGAAGCTCCGCTGCCAGGAAAACCTGCTAGGGAGAACTTATGGCGCCCGTACCCGAAACCGACACAGGTGGTCAAGCTGAGCAAGCTAAGGTGAGTGGAATAACTCTCGTTAAGGAACTCTGCAAGTTAACTCCGTAACTTAGGGAGAAGGAGTGCTGCCCCCGTCAATCGTAAGGTGAAGCGGGGAGCAGCCACAGAAACCAGGCTCAAGCGACTGTTTACCAAAAACACAGGACTCTGCATAAGACGCAAGTCGAAGTATAGAGTCTGACGCCTGCCCGGTGCTGGAAGGTTAAATGGAAGAGTGAGCCGCAAGGCGCAGCTTAGAAATGAAGCCCCAGTAAACGGCGGCCGTAACTATAACGGTCCTAAGGTAGCGAAATTCCTTGTCGGGTAAGTTCCGACCTGCACGAATGGCGTAACGATTTGAGCGCTGTCTCAACGAGAGATCCAGTGAAATTGTGGTACCGGTCAAGACGCCGGTTCCCCGTGGTAGGACGGAAAGACCCCATGGAGCTTTACTGTAGCCTGATACTGATATTTGAAATTTCATGCACAGGATAGGTGGGAGGCGAAGAAGAGAGAGCTTTGGCTTTCTTGGAGCCATCGTTGGGATACCACCCTTGTGATTTCGAATGTCTAACTTTAGCGTCTGAATCGACGAAGAGGACACAGTCAGGTGGGCAGTTTGACTGGGGCGGTCGCCTCCCAAAGAGTAACGGAGGCGCGCAAAGGTCAACTCATGGCGAATGGAAACCGCCAAGAGAGCGCAAGGGTATAAGTTGGCTTAACTGCGAGAGAGACATCTCGAGCAGAGACGAAAGTCGGTCCTAGTGATCCGGCGGTGCTGAATGGAAAGGCCGTCGCTCATCGGATAAAAGCTACCCTGGGGATAACAGGCTGATCTCCCCCGAGAGTTCCCATCGACGGGGAGGTTTGGCACCTCGATGTCGGCTCGTCGCATCCTGGGGCTGTAGCAGGTCCCAAGGGTTGGTCTGTTCGCCCATTAAAGCGGTACGCGAGCTGGGTTCAAAACGTCGTGAGACAGTTTGGTCCCTATCCACCACGGGCGCAAGATATTTGAGGGGAGCTGCTCCTAGTACGAGAGGACCGGAGTGGACGTACCACTGGTGTATCTGTTGTGGCGCCAGCCGCATCAGCAGAGTAGCCAAGTACGGCCCGGATAACCGCTGAAGGCATCTAAGCGGGAAACCGCCCCCAAGATGAGATATCTCATACCAGAAGGTAGTAAGGTGTCCCCGAGACGAGGGGTTCGATAGGCCGGGAATGGAAGCGTTGCGAGACGTTGAGTTAACCGGTACTAATACACCGAGGCCTTAACCTGTTTCAGTTTCGTGCTGTTCGAGAGAAGA